>DAICZK010000009.1 GCA_027311185.1 Sulfuriferula sp. | reverse complement strand
CGAAATAAGCGATTCGAACCTGTGTCACGCACGACCTTTCAATATGATTTCAACCGATGCGGCATATAGCCCTGACAGTCAGACCGTTAAATCCGGCGTAATGATTCTGGCCGGCACGCCTACCGCCGTCGCGCCATCGGGCACATCGCGCAACACCACCGACATGGCGCCAATTTTGCAACCGTTACCTAGCCGCACCCCGCCCAGCACCTGCGCATAAGCCCCTAGCTCGACATCGTCGCCAATAACTGGAACAGGCCCGCCCTCAACACGGTTGCCTATCGTCACCCCCTGCCTCAACGTGCAGTTGGCGCCGATCACAGCACCGGGATGAATAAAAATACCGCCAAAGTGCCAGATTCGCAGACCCGGCCCGATCTCCGCCGATTTAGGAATACTAATGCCCAAGGCTGTTTCCACAACGCGAAACAGCAACCAGTAAATTACCGTCAGCAACCGTTTTAAAAGTCCGTCCCGCCTGCGGTCCACCCTGCGCCCGAAGCGGTACACCCACACCGCCCAGATGGATTGCTCTTTAAAAAACGGGCGCGACGACGGATAGCGCTGTAAATCACCGAGCCAATCGTTATCTTGATTCACGTCATGGCCCCTTCCTGGCTACTCTGGAAATCGATACCGGCAATCCTGTTCCGGCGTCGGACGGCGGAGGGGGGAAATCGCCCGCGTCACTACTTTTTGCGCGCTCGACGGCAGCCAGCGCACAGCCCGCCCCCACCACGAACCAGAAATACCAGTTAAAAGACAGGTAGTCGAGCACGTTGTCCGAGTAAGAAAAAAAGGCGTATTCCACGATCAGCATAATCATCACCACCGCAGTCACCCGGTCAACCGGAAACAGCGCCCTCAGCCGTCTAATGACGCTGAGCATGAGCCAGATAAAAGACATGAAACCGGCTGCTCCGGCTTCAAAAATCAGCTGGACGTAGACGCTATGCGCACCAAAGTCGCTTTGCCCGGCCAGCGGGAAAAATATGGGCGAATAATATTTGAACGACCCCAACCCGTAACCGAACAGGTACCTGGTGGATTCCATCCACTCCAGACCCGAGGTCCACATCAATTTGCGCCAGGCATAGGAATTCAGTTTTTCGTATAAAATACGCTCATTCCCAGTGGTCAGATCGGTAATTCTGTCCCTAATTTCAGGTATGGCAAGCGCCAATAACGGGAGCAGAATAACCGGCAACAACAGGCGCCGCTCCAGCAGCAGCGCATAAAAAAAGAAAAATGCGAAGCCCGCAGCCCAGGCGCTGCGCGTCTTGGTGAACAGGAGCAACACCAGCAGCACCAGCATAAAGACGGGGAAGAACCTCCGCACCAGCGGCGACAAAGCCACTAGCTTGCCTTTATAAACGCTGAACATCAACGAAACCATCAATACCAGGTAAAACGCAAAGATATTCGGGTGCGTAAAAGTGCTTTGTATGCGAAAGCCCTCATCGGTTTGACTGGGGTATCCACGTCCTGTGGCAAGCTGAAAAAACGCGAACAGCACGGGTATCAGCGCGGACCATAAAACGACGCGCATCCACTTACCATAATCGGCTCGCGATTTGACGAGGAAAAATGGCAGGATGAAGATCGCTGCATAGGAGAATATGTCCCAATTGATCTTGAGCGCGCCGCCAAGCACAGGCGCTCCGAATATCGCGACCAACAGCGCCGCCAGAAAAAAGCCCCAGGTATTTCTAAGGTAGCGCAATGCCGGGAAAGGCTGCTGAAAAATCGCAATCAGCGCAATGGCGATGACCAACGCGTTGACCACCGCCCCCACCCCGATACCGCCGCCGCCTACGGTGAATTTGGTGGTATCGAAAACCGGGTCCAGCATAGACCGAAACAGGATCACCAGCAGAAACAGGAAATTCCGGCTGAAAAAAAACAGCAACAACATGAGTACCGCGCCGGGCAGCGCCAGCAACAAACCCACATGGTTGCCGATCAGCCCGGTAAACACACTGATGACCATGCCCAGCAAAATCGCGGAAAAAAACGCTCCCGCAACAATCAGAGCGGAGGGCGTAAACTGTTTCCCGCCACTAATGACGGACTTTCTAGGTTTTTCCATTGCGCGCTTCCCTGTCTGGGTTAACCATGATGGTATTTTTTCCTGGAATTCGCCGGATCAGCCAGGAACGGACTGCGTTCCACTCGCCGGTCTCCGGAGCATACCGGGATTGAAATTGATAATAACGCCAGAGTAGCGCGAGCTCGTTGCGCGTGGAGACAACCTTACGGTAGGCCAGCTCGCGCTCCAGCTCGTCCGAGGTGCCCAGGCCGCGCCTGAGCGCCTCAGCCATTGCCTCGAATTCGGCGGCGAAATCGGTTTGGCCGCCGACATCCAGAAGCAAGCCACCGAGATTGCAAAAAGGTGCGGGATCGAAATAAGGCAGATCGTGCATAACGCAAAACGAGCGCGCGAGAAAGCGCGATACCTGCAATGAGACCTGCAATTGTTCCTGGAACCGAACAGTACTCACATTGCCGCCGTGCCACCGATATTTGATCAATGGTTGCGGAGTATTGGCACATCTCCCCATAACCGCCAATTGACCGAACATAAAATAATCTTCCGCCAGGCCGTTGACTACAACGCTTTGCGCAACAGGTAACGCGCCAAGAAAGTCGGCACCGTAACGCACGCCGATCTTTTGCATTGCGGCAAAATCCATCATGGCCGCTGGATGGATGATGGGATTACGGAAAAAAGCAGCAGCCGTAACCCTGTTCCGATCAACCGGCACGGTGACGAATCCCGTATCCTTGCCCGCGCCATCGATCATCGGAGATTGCCCGCCGATGACGATGCAATCAGGTTGTTCCCTGAATGTGGCTAGGGTGATGTCCATCCGGTCGGGCAGCGCGATATCATCGGCATCATGGCGCATGACATAGCGGCAGTCGCACAGGTCCAGCCCACGGTTGAGCAGCCCGGCCAGACCCACGGCATCGGGGAACGAATGGACGACAATCCGCGCGTCGCGGTTCTGATATTCATGAGCCAGATCAAGACTGCCGTCGGTGGAACCGTGGTCGAGCACGAGCAGGCGCCAATCCCTGAAATTCTGATTACAGATGCTGTCCAGCGATTCCGCAAAAAATTCGATCCCGTTTTTTACCGGCAACAGGACATCAATGGCCGCCATCGCAACTTCCTTTTCCAGTGGGTACGCTCACCGCAGGGGCGGGCATACGGTGATAAACCCTGCACATCCTTAATGTACAACGGAGTCCATAAGACTCTTTTCGTTTTGGTCGCCCGTCAAACTGACGATTTGACTATTCGCGATCCACGCTTCGATATAGCTTAAATTATTGCCATAGCGGTTATCGACGACCGTATTCGGTTTATCCAGCAAACAGGCAAGAATATCGCCATGCAAACGGTTTGTGGTCACAGATTCGTGTGTACAGACCAATTTCACCGCATCGGCGACCAGCCTGCGCGAATATCTGGTCCACAGGCGGGCAAAAATCCGGTCACCGATATTGCCATGAACGGGGATATCGACGTGATGAAACGACCGCCCGCCTATCAAGTCGAGAATGATCTCATGCTGCTCCGTTAACTTTCCGCATAACGCGGTGTGATCCTCCGATATTTTTTGCATGATTTTCCCCCGTTGGTCAATTAATCTTAACCGGATTATTCAGGCTCGCGCCATCAGCTGTCGCAACGCACGATAGTCGTTCGCCGTCGGCAATACTCGCGGCATGGTTTCTTTCAGCATGACGGGATAGAGCGCCATGGTTATCATCCAATACAACGTTGCAAAACATAACATCAACGCCGACAGGTAAATATAGGTATAGTCACGCGGCAGAAAAGGAATCAGCATCAACATGGGAACTATTGATATGGCCTGAGGAATTAACACCAACGCCGGTCGGCCGCCGGCGTTGAAGCGTTGCGCCAATGTCCCGCTGGCGCTCCCTATCACGCACTCGAATAACAAAATCGCAAAAGGCAGCGCCATCGGAGCAAAAGCTTCACCATAGACCCCGACAATCAGCCAGTGCGAGAGCGATGCGCCCACAGCGGCGAGACTCAGCATGGGCAGAAAAGTAACGCGAAAAGCCATTCTGACCTTGTCGCCCAGTTCTTCGATGTCTTTGCCGGCAAAACGCGCGAATAGCGCGGTGGAAGCGGATTCCTGCACCGAACCGATTAGCCGTGATGTTGTGAATGCTACAGCGTAATAACCATATTCTTCCATGCTGCCCATATTGAGAAGCACTACCTTGTCGAAATTAACCATCACCATGCCGAGCAGTACGGTTCCGTACTGGTTGAACGCGTACTGTAAAACGCGGCCCACACTGACCGCCGGACCTGGCGCGTCCTCCCGCCATACCTGATGTTTGCGTGCCCAGTACAGCCCTGCCAGCGTAAGTCCGACCACCACGATGAGTTGAGTGACAAGAATAACCTGATAATTGAGCGGTTTTAAAAACAGTAAGACCGGCAGCAACAAAATCAGATTCCCCACGACCAGGCTAAAACGCAAAATATTGAAAAAATGCAAATCGGCGCGTAGCTGGCTCAAAAAGAGAAAATAGGTTTGCCCGGACATGAACAAAGCGAGCACGATAATCAGGATAAGCTGCCTGTGTATTTGCACGGCGTGGCTGAGCTGCAGCCCGCCCCAAGCCAACGCGCATGCAGTAACGCCGACAAACGCCAGCGACAGCACAAAAAAACGCAAATAGGGAAACGAGCGCCCCGCGCCGAAATGGTAGACATAACTGTTCGCCAGACCCATCTGCGCGATATTGGCCGACAGCGAGCTGATCAGCAGCGCAGCCGACAGCAGGCCCCGCCCTTCGGGGCCCAATGCACGCGCCGTGATGACGGAGGAGATGAAACCGATTACCGCTATCGCAACGGTGGTCATGAAAGTCTTACCCGAGGTTCTTAATAGCATGCGTGGGCGCTCTCGAAAGTAATGATTCAGTTGCATTGCATATCCCCGTCAGGCCCGCGCGATCAGTTGCCGTATCGCGCGGTAATCGCGCGCCGTCGGCAGCAGTTGCGGCAGCGGTTCTTTAAGGCTGACCAGATAAATACCCATCGTGACAGCCAGACGCAAGACGACCGCGCCCAGCAACAACCCCGCCAAGTAGACATAAGTGTTCTCGTGCGGAAGGAACGGAATCACCGCGAACACCGGCACCACCGATACGAACTGGCGCAGGAGCACGAGCCCGGGGCGGCCGGCGGCGTTGAATTGTTGCGCCAGGGTCCAGCTCGCGCCGCCGATCACACATTCGAATAATAATATCGCTACAAAGGATTTACCGTAAGCCCAGTCAATAATCCAGGGCAATAGTGCCGCGCCGAGTGCCAGCATGGGTAAAAAACTCATGCGGAAAGCCGTTCTGACCTTGTCGCCAAGCTCCTCGATGTTCTTGTCGGCGAAGCGCGCGAACAGCGTGGTCGATATCGCGTCCTGCACCGAACCGATGAGCTTCGAAGTCATGAAGACGACAGTGTAATAACCGTACTGTTCGATAGTGCCCATATACGCCAACGTGCTAATCAATAACGCCGCCGAAAGCAGCCCGCGCCCTTCCGGACCGAGGACGCACGCCGTAATCACCGAGGATACAAATCCGACCACGGCTATCCCGGTCGCGGTGAAGAAAGTATGTGCCGAAGTCTTTATTAACATATCGATAACCCACCGACGATTAAAAGCACTGACCCCAACCTGCCAGCGGCAGCGTTACGCAAGATGCAGAACTGACCGCAGTGCGCTCTCATGTGGCCAGTTTACCGATCAGTATGCTTCGATCTTTGTCAGGCACCGCCTGTAGCATGTCCGACACAAAGTTCTGCTCGAGCCGGTAGGCATGCCGTTCATTGTCCGAGATGACGGAAACTCGCACCAGAAGACCGTCCCGCCATCGACCGGTCAGGCCGTAGGAGAGCTGTACCAGATTCTGCTCTACCACTCCGCGCGTAATATAATCGCCGACACGTATCCAGTAAGTGATAGGTTCGTTACGGGTGCCCTGTTTCGCATCGAGGTGCATCACCGGTATCCGCCCGACAGGGGTATCGACATAGGTTTTAGTGAGCTTACCCACCTCGAACCCTTGCGCCAGATAGCAGACTTCGGGTCTGTGGGCGTGCATGGTCGAGTTCTGTATGCCCCCGTAGGCAATCGACAGCATTAACTGGTCGCCCCGCGAATCCAGATAGGTGCGGGACAAGGTCTGGGTATATATTTTATCGAGCTCTTTTTCCACCTCGGGATTGACCATGATGGGCGTTAATTCGGTTTCTGCCGTCCAGTCGCCGAACTGTGTCGGTATCAGCTTGGCCAGCTGTATATTTTTCATGCGATTTACTGCCGACGGTTTGGGCGTAGCCACGACTGTCAGTCCGGCGGCAAGCAACAGACATAAGCCGATCAAATAATAGGCAGAATGGGCGATTCGCATTACGAAATGTCCCGGTTACGGTCAGGGAACGGGATTCCCAGCAGGTTATCGAGCATGAAATGATTCAAAATACTGGCGCTGAACATGACTATCCCGGCAAACTGGTGCAGATAGCTTTGCCCTACTTCATTACCGTAATAATACGTCAGCAGCATCAGAAACAGGACGCGAATGACGTTCGAGGTAAACGCGACCGGCAAGATAGTCGCCAGCAATATCGTGTTACGCATCACGCTCGTGCGCTGCATGACATGCATGTAGAGTACGCCCAGCGCCGACAGCGAAAACATGGAGTTCAGGCCCGAGCAGGCGTCGGCCACTAAAAGCTGGTAGTACCCGATCGTCAACACCACGCCGTTGCGGGCGATAGGATAACCGGCGCTGTAGAGTATCCACTCGACGATGACGGAAACATAGTGTTTCAGCGGCCCGGTCAGCGAATCCACGACAAAACCGGGCAACGGGATAAGAAATATCAGAAAAAACAGCGGAAACCATAATTTGCGCACCGTGGGCGTACCCAGCGTAATGAGCAGGATGCCGGTCAGGACAGGAATCTCGGCGCCGACTTCGAATACTATCACCTGTTGCGATCGGCCTGCTATATACAGCAGCAAGCCGAAAACCAGCAAAAACCAGCCTAAAACCGGTTTGGTTTTGCTCGGTGCCAGCAATAGCGCCGCGCGGTAGCTCCAGGCTTGCCAGAGCACGACGAACAGTATAATGGGGCCGTGTCCGTTTTCTTCCGTGTTCCAGAGGCTCTGGCTCAGGTCATAATAGGTAGGCAGAAACAGCACGGCCAGACCAATGATGACCGGCAACCATTTAAAATAGACAGGAGCAGGCCTATTCCATAATGCAAACGGCCCGGTTGGCCCCGCGTTGGCGTGCATATGCTAATCTAAAAATGGTTGAGCACGGTACCCACGACAGCAATCCCGGTTTCGCTGAGCTTCTTGGATAAACTGGCAAGCTCGTTTATTTTTGTATAGTCTTGGCGTGCTGTTATCAGCGCGCTTCCGGCAGCGGCGCATACGGCTATTGCATCGGAATTGGCGCTGGGCGAAGTGTCGATTAAAATCACGTCGAAATGCTCACTATAAGTACTGAGTAAACCGGCGAACCCGAAACGGGAAAGCAATTCGGCCGGGTTAGGCGGAATAGTTCCCGCCGTCAATACCGACAAGCCGACGAAAGCCGGAACGCGAATGGCGACAGAAGGTTCTGCGCGACCTATGAGTATGTCCGACAGGCCTGCGCGGTTACCCAGATTAAACAACTCGTGCTGGCGCGGCTCGCGCAAATCGGCATCGATCAGTAGCGTGCGTTCGCCCAGCTGAGAAAACACGATGGCCAGGTTAGCGACCAGATTGCTGGTGCCGTCACCGGGCTGCGCGCCCACGACGCTTAAAGTTTTGTGCCCGAAAGTAAACCAGCGCAACATCAACTGGCTGCGCAAAGAGCGTACTTGCTCTACCTGCGGCGAAAACGGCTCGTACGCGGCGACCAGTTCAGGACTAAACCCCCCCTCGCCGACCGACAGATAAGGATAATCGAATTGTTGCGACAGCGCTAACTGTATGTCGATTTGGCTGACCAGCCCCAACTGGATGGCAGCGTCCCCAAAGCGCAAACCCTCGCGTTTTTGCAGGCGCAATACCAGCTCTGCATCCGCAGGGGTCAGCTTGCCGGCATCAAGCAACAGCTGGCCTAATTTTTGTTCGCCGTAGGGTTGTGGTGTCGGGCGTCCTGCCGTTGTGGCATTATTTTTTGTAATATTCATATCGAATCCTAATCCTTCAGACTATCGTTGCCAATAACGAGGTTTTTTCCATACGACTGCACAATCGACCGCCTGAACCAGGGTCTGCGCGCTGTAGCCGCATCGATGCTGGTGATGACGCCCAGCAGGGGAAGACCCAGCTCCCGGCTCAGATCGTCTTTGGAACGCACTCTGCGATCCATGATCTCCATCGCCAGACTAAAGCCAAACCCCAATAAAGCGCCCAGAAAAATCGCAATGAAGATGTTGAGCACGGTCCTGGGGCCGGCGGGTTTGAGCGTGATGGTAGCCGGATTAAGAATAGAAATATCGGTCTGGCTGGCTTTGGATTGCAGCTTGAATTGGCCGTAACTCTGCAAAGCCGTATCGTAGGTGCGCTGCGCGTTATCGACTTCGCGCAGCAAGACGCTACCTTGGTCCTGCTGGCCTTTTAGTCCCAGCACTCGCGCTTTTTGAGCTGCGACTGCCGCGCGCAAGGCGGAGACATTTTGCTCAGCGGTCTCTGCCGTGTTGGCGATACTTTGACGGACTAATTGAATCTGACTCGCCAAGTTCTGACGCAGCTTGGTGACCTCCGCCAGAGCACTTTGGTATTCGGGATTATTGACACCCTCCGTACTGCCCAGCTGGCTCAGCGCCGCCTCGGCTTTGATCAGGCTGGTGGAAATATCCTGAATGGTCGGGTTATTCATTACTTCGGCGGAGTTATTGGCCGAATTACGGTTTTTCGATATGCTCTCGTAACTTTGCGCCTGTGCGGCCACAAGCTGCGCTGACAGCGCTTCGAGGCGCGAGGATTCCGCATCCATCTGGTCGCCGCTGATTACGCCTCGCGCCGCCTGACCGCCGATGACGATATCGTGCGTATTTTGATAGGTCGCCAGTTTGGCTTGAGCATTTTCCAGATTATCTCGCAACTCTTTGAGTTGCGTGTCAAACCAGGTCGCCGTTTGTTTGGCGGGCTGGGTTTTCAAATCCAGGTTCGCCAGGATATAGGCGCTGACAAATGCATTAGCGATGGTCGCTGCCGATTCCGGATCATTACCCAAATAGCTGATATCAATCACGCTGCTGTCGTGCGAAGCCTTAACCTTGAGTTTGCCGAGCAGCAGGTCGGCGACCCAGTCGCGGATAGCGCCGCGACCGTCGGTCTTCTCCTGAAACTTTGCTATGATCTTGGGTTCGTCGGCAATTTTCAGTTCGTCCACGACGCGAGCCGCGACATTGTGGCTGCTGATAATATCGACCTGGGTCGCCATATAGCCCGGCAGCAAGTCGGAAGACAACTTGAGCCCGGTAATGGGGTCGATACTCTGGCTATCGACCAGTACCGAAGCTGTCGCCAGAAAAGTCTCGGGAGTCATGACACTGACCGCTGCGGCTGTTATCACAGTGATGATCAAAGTCAGCAGCATGACCTTCTTACGAGCCTTCAATACAAGTAGTAACTGGATTAGATTCATTATATATCCGCCTTAAAACAGGCTTTCTTTCACATAAATAACGTCGTTGGCCTGCACCTGCGCGTCGGGCGTCGCAGGCAGAGTGGCGGTCTGACCATCTTTATCCTCGCGACGAATCTGCGCGCCTTTTTCGGTGCCTCGCAGCGTGATGCCGCCACCGAGAGCGATAGCCTGCATGATATCCATATGTTTCTCCAGACGGTACGCGCCGGGATGCTGCACTTCGCCATAAATATAAAAAACCTCAGCACGCGGCACATAGATGATATCTCCGTCTGCGACAGGATAGTCCAGATTGAATTTACCCTCTTTAAAAAGATCGATCGTATCGATTTTGGTCTTTTTTAATTGCCCGTCCTGTTTATGGATAAGAATCACCGTATCGGAGCCGTTAGGGTTGATCCCGCCTGCCAGGGCGAGCAGATCGGTCAGATCGCTGTTCGATTCCAGTACATACTTCCCGGGTTGCATGACCTGACCGAGCACGGAAACCTGCTTGCTGCGGTATTGCTGCACCATCAGGTTGATGTTGGGCTTGATGATGAACCCGCCTTTTTCGAGCGCCGTTGCGATTTTCTTTTGCGCATCGCTCGTGGTCAGGCCCGCTACGCTGATCGCGCCGACCATCGGCACCGCAATCTTGCCATCTTCGTCAACCTGCACTGCCTCGAGCTGCATATCGGGATGCCCGTAAACACTCATGCTCATGATATCGCCGACCCCCAGCAAATACTCGCTGGCATACGTGGGCGCTGCGATAAGCGTCATGATCAAAATACAGAAATAAGTCAGTAAGCGCATAATTTCCTCGTCTTTCTTTAAAATAATGTTGCCGCAATATGCCAAAAGTAAAATTAAAAATTCTGCTGCAATCCTACCGAGAAACTGTTGTAGGTATAACTGAAGCCATAGGCATCGGAAGACCGCACGCCCCGCCCCGCGCTCAACGAGAGCTTGGTGTTGCGGAATATGAAATACTCGACCCCCGCGGTCGCGGTATCAGCGCGCATGTGCATCGCTTCAGCGCCCGGTACGTTGAAACCCGTCGCCACAGGAAAATCGATGCTGTCATGACGCAGGTTGAGCGTGCCGGTGATTTTCGATGTCGCGCGCCAGATCACGCCCAGCGAGGTGCCTTGCACTAATTGGTAGCTGGTGGTGGACGTATCGTAAGGCTGAATATTACGATATACCGCCCAGTCCAGCGAAGTCTTTCCGGTCACAAACCAGTTTGCCTCCAGCCGTCCGGTCAACCCGGAATAATTTTGCACCGGATCGTCGGGACTGACATGGTCGGTGTAATTAATCTGACCGCTCAACTGCGTTTTTTCGGTCGTAACCCAGTTAACCTTGATGCCGTTATCGGTCTGGGTAAATTTGGCGGCGAACGGCGCGGTTCCGTTATATTGCAGGGAAGGATAAACGCCGTCGCTCAATTGGCTCACCCACTCCACCGTGCTGCCGTTGGCGGTTAGATATTGCGCGCCGACATTGAAGGAATTGATGTTCAGATTATAGAGCGCGAGACTTGCCACGCTGTTGAGATAGCGCGCCGCATTCGCCCCGGCCTTGAGTTGCCAGTGGTTGCCGACTTTGAACGCGCCTTTGAGAAACGCGTTCCGGGTCGTAAACATGTCGTCAATCGGTGCCTGTATATAAGTCAGATTGCTGAGCTGGGTAGTCTGGGACACGCCCGCGCTACCCGACAAGCTGTCGGTAGCGAGCCAGTCCCACTGCAACAAGATATCGTTGCCGTTATTGTCGAGCATTTTGTAAGTGTTATAGCGCGACTGGTTGACAATCACATGCCCGCTAAACGCCTGACGGCTGACATACCAGTTCATGTTGACGCCAGCCGCCAGGGTAGAAATGAAATCGGAGGTTTGTGTGCTACCCAGCGCGGTCAGGGCGGCCTGATTGTTTTCCAGCGCAAACAGGTTGCTGTTATAGTTGCCGTAAACAGACACAAACGGGCTAAATACGTTAGCCGACTCAACAATGGGCTGGTCGCCGTTCGCGACAAAAACGGGATCGGCGTAAGCAACGGTGCTCGCGGCGCAACCACAAAGCAACAGTAGATAGTATTTATTCATTGTCAATTACAATCCCTGTCGATAAATTTGACGGCAGTTGATATACCGGATTATGTCTTACTTTTTTCTTGGCCGCAGATCATCTTTAGCTGAACCCTACGCTGGCTTTTAGTCCTGAGGCAACCCGGCCGACACCGCCCCATGCGGCCGACGACCGGAAATCGAGCGGCGCAGCCCGAATCATATACCCAAAACAGCCCCCTTGTTTATAAAACTTTTTGTGCCCTGAGCCCGCAAAGTGCGAAAATGCAGCTTGCAACCCGCATAAAGCCAGCTCGCGCAAGCACTCTGTTAGAGCTTAAGCGAATTTCATGCCACTCACATCACAAACATGTTCCATCCCGCAAACAATTGAGACAAGCGTTGCCTATGCTATCCTACAGGCTTATTCTTACAGTGATATGTACGTTATACTAAGGAATGCATTTTTTGGCGTTTTTGCGATGAGAGTTATGAATCTATTTATACCGCGTTATTCGTTTGTCATATTTCTTGCTTACACTCAGACCTGTTCCGCGCGTTCATTTTTCAAACCACGACTGCCGTTTTCAGGGCCGGCATTTTGCAAAACGCCCAGTACGGACGCATCGCACGTCGGCTGGAGCGAACATTTTCGAAGGATGACTTCACATGAATGAAGCTTATGAGCATCCCGCACTGAGCTTGGCCAAAAGGCTGATCAACCCACTGGTTATTCTGTTTTCCCTGGTTGTCTCCGTGGCCGCCACCACCCAGCCGTCGACCAAGGGGCCCTACTTCCTTCTTGGCGTGCTCGCGTTTCTGATCGGTGCCGAAATATTCGACGAATTTGATTTTTTTGCCGCGACCAACGAGCACAAACCGAGCACCAGCAAACACATCCTCGGCCTGTCCACCGCCTGGCTCATCGTGCTGGGGATGTTGTTCGTACTGGGTTTTGCTACCGACACCTACCGGGATTTCGACAGCGGGACATTATGGCTTTGGGTGTTATTGACTCCCGTGCTGTTGTATATCAGCCACACTATCGTGTTCAAGTATCTCGATTCATTGCGGCTGAAGGGCGATATCCGCTGCGCCATCATCGTCGGCGCCACCGATCTGGGATGTAAATTGGCCCAGCATATTCATCAGCAACGCAGTTTGATGATCCGGGTAGACGCGTTCTTCGACGATCGCCTGGATGATAGGTCCGATTCCCGGTTACTGCCCATCATAACCGGAGGAATCGACGAAGTTTCCGAGTACGTGGCGCGATTTAACATAGATCTGGTTTACGTCACCCTGCCGATGACGAAACAGGATCGCGTCCTGAAACTGGTAGATGCCTTGCGCAACACCACCACCTCGGTGTATTTCGTGCCCGACATATTCATTTTCGATTCGATACAGACGCGACTGGACAATATCGGCGGCATCCCGGTAATTGCGATGCTGGAATCGCCGCTTATCGGCATTAACGCCGTACACAAACGGATTTTTGACGTGCTCGTGTCGGGCGCGGCTTTAATTATGATCGCGCCTATACTCCTTGTAATCGGACTTTTCGTAAAATTAACTTCCAAGGGCTCGGTATTTTTCAAACAACGCCGCTACGGCTTGGACGGGGAGGAAATCATGGTTTACAAATTCCGCTCCATGACGGTCTGCGAGGACGGCAATCAAGTTACGCAGGCAACCCAGAATGATGCGCGTGTGACCGCCTTTGGTGCATTTTTGCGCAAAACTTCCTTAGACGAATTACCGCAATTGATTAATGTGTTACAAGGCACAATGAGCATCGTCGGTCCACGCCCGCACGCGGTGGCTCATAACGAGCATTATCGCAAACTGATACATGGATATATGTGGCGCCACAAGGTTAAACCGGGTATTACGGGATTAGCCCAGGTTAACGGATTTCGCGGCGAAACAGACACCATAGAAAAGATGGAAGGCCGCGTCCGCTACGATATCACTTATCTCAAAAACTGGTCGATATGGCTGGATATATTGATCATTCTGAAAACAGTGCGACTCGTCTTCAAGGATTCCCAAGCCTACTAGCCAATTTATTTTTTTGGCAACAAAATTTACATAATGTCTGCATATTAATGTAGGTGTCGCTCTTACTTTCTGTGATTGTGCGAATCAGGCAACCACAGATCCTATCGGCAACAAGTGCCTGAATACCTTTGCTGCCGTATGCCAGGAAGGAATGCAACCAACAGAGTCCGTTCGACTGCTCAATCAACCATACTTTTCAATTCTACTAGGAGCTAAAAATGAACAAACTTGTTAATTCTGCAAGCGTGGCCTTGTTTCTTACATTCGGCACCCTGGCGACAGCCGCCAACGCAAACCCAGTCGGTGGCGGCGATACCGACGACCATAGCAGTTGGCATTACAGCACACCCGCCGTTCCTGAAGCCGGCACACTGCCCCTAATGGTCATTGGTCTTGGACTGGTCAGACTGCGCTTGCGCCGCAAAAACAAAAGCGAAGGCAAATAAGTAAGCCGTTTTACCCGCCAAATCAGTTGCCCTGGCAGACGCCCCAGGGTCCCGAACCGCAACAAATCATCTCTTATCTCGTCGCTCCTGGTGATTGCACTTCATCCCTGAAATAATTCCATCGCTGTCATAAAACTGGCACATTGTGTGCTTATACTATAAGTGTTACAATGGCATGCAATGGTTGGCGTTACTGTCGGACAGTAAACCAAATATGCCCCTGTAATGATTGCCTGGATTGCTCCTTCCTTGCCACAAGCTCGGGAGGAATATAATTTACGTGATCTGTGTTACAAAACATCTACGTACTTTAATTTACAAGGAGCTTAACATGAACCAATTTATCAAATCAGCCGGTCTGGCCGCAATTCTGGCTGCTGGCGCCGTGGCTGCAACTGCAAATGCCGGACCTGTCTTTGACGATCACCATCACAGGGATTTCGACGACAAAGGCGTACGCGTCACCCCGTCCGTTCCGGAGGCGAGCACTCTGTCTCTGATGGCCGTCGGTTTGGGTCTTATCGGTTTGCGCTTGCGTCGTAAAAACAAGTAGAAAGCAGGGAAATCCTGAGACGCAAATTAGCAGCAACACGATCAGCCTGACGGATAAAAAGCGGCAAGTAATAAACTGCCGCTTTTTGTTGCCCATCATTTACATGAAACTCGCGCCGCATCAGGCATCCATGTCATTAACCAGGCTATGCCGTTTGTCGCCGGATCAATCAAAAAGATCGATGATAATTGATCCAGAGCCGTACGACGCCTCGAATTTTCGCGTCGTCAATATCTGTTTTCGGATCAAATTCTGCGGATCGTATAAACGGACAGCGCGCTCCAGAAGCCAGACGCGGCGATGGTTTTGCAGCGCTGCGCGCACCAACGCCCTGTCTGCCGGAATAACGGCTGGGGAACCCAGATTGCCGATATAGCGTCGCTTGAGACCGAGCGCCGGAAAAGGCGCCGGGACATACAATATATCGGGGAATGACTGGCGTTTAGCGGCGTAATAGCTGAGCGGCATTTCAATCTCGTTCGGGACGACAGCCACCAGGTCACCAGGCTCCGATTTGGCGGCAATCAACGCCAGCCAGCCGCGCCAATCTTCGGTGGGATAAAGATAATATCGGTAAGCAGACACCAGAGAGAGCGCAATAATCGCCAATGCGGCCCATTTACGCAGGCTCACTCGACGCAACCCGGCCATCACGCCCAACGCCACGAGCGCCATAACGGGAGGCGTCATCCATTCAAACAGGCGATCAATAAAAACCGGTTTCACGAAATAATTAATCGACAGGATAGTCGCCAACGGCAGCAGCAGTATGGTCATCAGGTGAATAGCGGACGGCCTGTCGCCGCGCCAAAGCACGATAAACCCCGCCAGCGCAAGCAGACCATCTACAAATAACAACAGTCTGCCGCCTGCGGTCACCAGAAACCAGGCGCCCCATAAATCGCTCAATTTGGTGGAAATCCAGAAGGGCATGCTCTGCACGTTATGGCTTTGGGCAAGAAAGAGCGGCAGAAACGGCGACCACAGCAGCAGCGCTACAACACCCGGCGCGCCAATTGCCAGCGCCTGAACAAGACGCGACCCCGGTACGGCAAACAGCAGTGACAGGGTCAACCCGGCCCATATTCCGAATGCGATGAACAGAGCGGTATCATGCAACCAGAGCGTCATGCCCGCCGCCAGCGCAAGCCCCAGCATGCCGGGCAATAGCGGGCGCAATTGTAATGTATGCAACGTGCGCCCGCTCTGCGCTACCAAGGCGCGCAACACGACCAGCGAAAACAGGATAGCCGCAGTGGCTGCCAGCGTTTCAAGCGCATAAGGGCGCGCTTGCTGCGCATATTGGATGTGCCCTCTGTTAACCGCCAGAAATAACGCGGCAAGCAATGCGACCCGCTCGCCCAACGGCCCTGCCCGCAATACTCGCCCTGATACGGCGAGAAGCAGTATCGTCGCGACGCTGCCTAGCACCGACATCGCGCGCAACGCCACCTCGCTCGTTCCGAACAACGTGCTCCAGCCTTTGAGCAGCGTGTAATACATCGGAGGATGCGTCTCGTACAAAGGCACCCGAGTCCAGAGCTCGTGCAAGGGCAGCGCGGAGAACCATGCGCTGTAAGTCTCATCCAGCCATAAAGAGCGCTCCAGGGTAGGCAATCTGAGCGCAAAGCCGATCAGGCAGACGATAATGCACGCCGCCCAGAAGTAGCGGCGGTCGAGTGGCTCGCGCCCTGCGAAAAATGCGTTCATAACAGGCTCCTTGATCATCCGGTTGACATGGATTCCGCGCACCCATTAAGCCTCGCGGTAATAGTCATGAATTCAACCGGGTGCCGGCACGCCGGAAAGTCCAAACCAGATTGATGCCGTAAGTGACACCCAGCACGACCAGCGTGGCAATAATCTGCGCAATGAGGTAATTCATTCCGAGGAAATCGATAAGTACCTTCATCAGCACCTCGTTGATAACCACCCCAAGCAAGGCAGTAATCGCGAACTTCGGCAATGCCGAGGAGTGTGCGTGGGTGCGAAAAGTAATGCGCGCGTTGAGCAGATAATTAATGACAGCGCCCACGACCGCGCCGATAACGGACGCAATCACCGGGCTGAACCAGTGCATGGCAACCGATGCGACCAGGATCGCGTATTGCGCCAGCGTCCCGACCGCGCCCACTATCGCGTAGGTGACAAACCGCAGCAAACCTGGCCGGTCGCGCATGGCTCTACTTCGATCCATAGCGGCGCTTGATCAGATAGACCGGCCGTCTTTTCGATTCAAGGTAGATACGACCTATGTACTCGCCCAGCACGCCTATCCCGATTAGCTGGATGCCGCCCAGCAAAAGCACCGCCGTCGCGAGCGAGGCGTAACCGGGCACATCAACTCCGTAGAGCAAAGTCCGTATAACAAGAAAAGCAGCCCTGGCCAGCGCGAATAAGGCGACCACTATGCCCACATAGGTCCAGATACGCAACGGCAACGTACTGAAGCTTGTGAAACCTTCCAGCGCGAAATTCCATAATTTCCATGGGGAAAATTTCGTCTCGCCAGCGATCCGGGGTTCGCGCGCATATTCGACCTCCGCCGTTGCGTAGCCTACCCATGCGAAAAGACCCTTCATGAATCGACGAGTCTCCGGAAGGCGTTTGAGCGCCTCGGCAACCTCGCGCGTGATAAGGCGAAAATCGCCGACATTTTCCGGGATTTTCAAATCGGAAACCGCATTATGGAGACGGTAGAACAGCAATGCGCTCCACGCCTTGGAAGGCGAATCTGACAATCTGTCCGACCTTTTGGCCACCACCACGTCGTAACCCTCTCGCCATTTCGCGACCAGTTGTTTGATCATGTATGGAGGATCTTGCAAATCAGCGTCAAACGGAATAATGATATCGCCTTCTGCTTCGTCGATAGCAGCCGACAGAGCGGCTTCTTTACCGAAATTGCGCGTCAAATCGATGACACGGACACGCTCATCCTTATTGGCAAACAGGATCAGCAGGCGTAGCGTATCGTCGCGACTGCCATCATTGACGCAAACAATTTCGAATCTCGTTCCTGGAATCGATTCGAGTTCCGGGACAACCTGTTCAAAAAAATGAGATATCGTTTCCTCTTCGTTATAAAAAGGCACGACCAGGGATAACAAAACGTCAGACCTGTCTACTGCCGAAGCTGCCACCACACCATCGGCGCCAGCCATTTTTGGCAACGCTGGATCGGACAGCCCCTCGCCGACCAGCGTCACGCTTTGTACATTGTCCATAATTCCAACTCTTTTAAATGATTCCCCGCCTCGGCTGGCCGGAGATTTTTAAAAATGACGTTATCATTAAACCAATTTACAAGGTCAGGTGCAGGCCTTTGATATCACTATAACATGGTATTTCATTCACCATTCGTTTTTAAGCCGTCACTGGTGCGGAACGCCAATACCGACCTGAGACCGACTTCGTTGCAGCGGATCCGCAGAAATTTTTTAACCTTAGGCACATTTTTTACCTCACTCAATGGTGGTATCATTAAAAATCGTGCTTGTAGCAACGGGCGGCAGCGATTTACACTTAATGTATTCATGATTTCATGGTTCAGTATCACTACCGCAGGCAGCTTCACCGTTATGGCACCGGCCGCGATCGCCATCACTGTCTGGTTGGCTCTCAACCGGGCATGGCGACTGGTCGCATTATGGTGTGCGCTGTTTATCGGCGGAATGGGTCTGGTAGTCGCAACGAAGATTGCCTTCATCGGCTGGGGCATCGGGATACGGTCTCTTGATTTTACCGGAATTAGCGGTCACGCCATGCGCGCGACAGCGGTGGCGCCTGTACTGCTTTATCTGCTGCTGCAAACCACGACCCGCATGGGCCGTCAGGCGGGCATAGTATTGGGTTTGAGTTTCGGCGTCCTGATTGCCTATTCGCGCCTGGTAGTACACGCCCATTCACCGTCGGAAGCAATCAGCGGCTGGTTGTTGGGCGCCACTGTGGCCTTGAGTTTTATCCGGATTTTGAGCCAGTCGGCCAAAATCCAGCTAAGCAGCTGGGTGATTGCCGTTAGCTTGCTTGGCCTGCTCTCCTCGCCCGGCATCACACCCGTCCCGACGCAGCGCTTGATCATCGATACATCGCTCTACCTCTCAGGCCACGAACTACCGTACATCCGCGCGACCTGGAAAATGGCGAAAAAAAAATATCGCCCGGCTATTTCCGATTAAGAAAAAGTTCGCTTTATCAGTCAAGGTACTCAATTTTTGCCGATGCACGCAGGGTTTTTACCAAATTATCGGCTTTAAGCTTCGCCTCCTGCGCAGCCAACAAATCGGCGATTCTCAGTTTCGCGCGCTCCAGAGCGATCGGCTCTGGAATCACCCCCTGCAACGTCAGCAAATCCAGGCGGGTTGCCCGTCTGCTCGACGATTAACGCGCCGCCTATCGGCATTTTCGGTATCATCGAGAACTCGTACTCGCTCATCGACTCCGGGGCCTTGACTGTTTGCCATTCGTCATAGGGAATCGCCGCCTGGTCTAACTCGGCAATAAAATCGCTCACTGTCTTGCTGTCCTGCAGTTGCGCCAACAATTTGCGTTGCAGGCCGCTATCGGCCTGGATATGCAACTCATCAACCCGGTACAGCGCGCGGTGCCCGAACAAAATCGGATGCCCCTGATAATACGCCTTGATCTGGTCCGCCGAGCGAACCGGTATGTCGGCACTACGCTGGGCGAGGTAGGCCTTGATCAACGCGTTTTTCCGATCCAGCAATAAAGCCTGCATTACCTCGGGAGTCCGGTCTATCCCAGCCTGCCTGGCCGCACTCAGCAAAAGGTGCTGGTCGATCACGGCGTCGATGGCCTTCCGGCGTATCTGTTCCGGCGTTCCTGCCAATAATGGCTGCAGCTGGACATACTGATTTACCTCATAAACAGTCACCTCGTCACCGTTAACTTTTGCCACCACCTGCGATCGACCCTGGACCGAATGGGAACTGCAACCAGAAACGAGTACCGCACCTAGGAAAAGGGCGGCCGTAAACAAATAACGTCCGGGCAGATTACACTTAAACCGACACGGTGCCGCAAACCCGCCCGATTGTTGCTTTCGCATATATTTTTCCAAAGAGGTGGCTATACTAGAATCCAAGATCCATTTTACAATAAAAAACCCGCCTTCGCGGGGCAGGTTTTGGGGTATAGGGAGTCTGACGATGACCTGGTTTGGCTGGGGCCCCTGGGCTTAACCTGCACCGCAACCCGCGACGCGGGTGGTCACGCGTTCGAGCAGGTCACGCGCTCGTCGCCCAAAGCGAAACGCCCCACCGGTGAGGGTGGGGCGTATTAAATGGGGAGTCTGACGATGACCTACTTTCACATGGGTAATCCACACTATCATCGGCGCTGTCCCGTTTCACGGCCCTGTTCGGGATGGGAAGGGGTGGTTCCAGGACGCTATGGTCGTCAGACGTAAAGCGGATGCGTCGGATAGCCCGGCGCATCGTAATGGAAGCAGT
The DNA here is from genome assembly GCA_027311185.1 of Sulfuriferula sp. Classification (GTDB taxonomy): domain Bacteria; phylum Pseudomonadota; class Gammaproteobacteria; order Burkholderiales; family Sulfuriferulaceae; genus Sulfuriferula. Next base: position 358 of record DAICZK010000009.1, on the reverse strand, counting down.
CAGTAAGTCGTTATGGGTAGCGCGCTCTCAATCGCACTCTCAATCGCTTGAGGTTATAGGGTCAAGCCTCACGGGCAATTAGTACTGGTAAGCTTAATGCATTACTGCACTTCCACACCCAGCCTATCAACGTCCTGGTCTCGAACGACCCTTTAGTGTGGTCTAGCCACAGGGAAATCTCATCTTAAGGCGAGTTTCACGCTTAGATGCTTTCAGCGTTTATCTCTTCCGGATTTAGCTACCCGGCGATACCACTGGCGTGATAACCGGTACACCAGAGATCCGTCCACTCCGGTCCTCTCGTACTAGGAGCAGGTCCCTTCAAATTTCCAGCGCCCACGGCAGATAGGGACCAAAC
>DAICZK010000099.1 GCA_027311185.1 Sulfuriferula sp. | reverse complement strand
ATATGTGGTACAAGTAACGGCGACTGCGCTCGACCATGCGGCTGACATATTCGGGGCGTTGAGCGTACCAGTTGACATGCGTCTCGACCAGCAGGCTGTCGGAGGCGCTGAGCGCAAACCCTTTGCGGATGCGATCCCACAAATCGGTTGGGCCGACGGGATCCGGCGGCTGCGCGTCGTCGGGCGGGCTGGCAGTAACCGCCAGCGCGTCGGACTGCGGGGATGGAGTGGGCGCGGAATCGGTCGCCGCAGCGGTATTTCCCGACGATGGCGCGGCACTCGGATTTGCGCCAGACGCTGCAGGCGCGGACGGTGAGTCACTCATAAGCGGCGCGGTCGTGCCCGGCGCGGCAGCCGGGGTCGCGATATCGCTGTCGGACAGACAGGGCAGGGAAAGGGACAGGCTCGCACAGAAAAACAATAAATGGCTGAGCAGGCGCGAAAAAATGTTAAAATCGGACAGTCTGTTCATCGGCGTATGATACTGCATCGCGGAGGATAGGCAAACCTTTGTCGAGGGCTGTGGGTCGAATTCAGGCGAATTTGTTTTTGAGCGTACGCAAAATGCTGAATACGTCGACGTCACTATCTACGGCCTGGTCGGACATTTGTTGGGCGTAACGATGAAAATGGGGTAAATGGCAACGCAGAAAAGGATTTGTAGCGAGCTCCAGGGCAATGCTGGAAGGTAGCGTGGGTTGTTGGTAGGCAATGTGGTCACGATCCGTTGCCGCGCGGGCGAGTAAATCGGCATTGTCCGGTTCCACGTGCAGGGCGAAGGCGATATTGCTCAGAGTATATTCGTGTGCGCAGTATACCCGCGTCGTTGGCGGCAATCGTCCCAGTCGGGAGAGGGACGTATACATTTGCGCCGCAGTGCCTTCGAACAAGCGCCCGCAACCGCACCCGAACAGCGTATCTCCGCAAAACACCATGCCTTCGGTGTAATAGGCTATATGGCCGGCAGTGTGTCCGGGAATTTCGAAAACCTGCAGGGTGAGCGCCAATTCTTTTAGCTCGATTGTGTTACCCTCTCGTACGGCCTGGCTCATACAGGGAATGATTTCAGCGGCAGGGCCGTAAACAGGCACCTTGTATCGTTGCGTCAGCGCCTCGTTGCCGCCGACATGGTCGGCGTGGTGATGAGTGATTAATATGGCGCAGAGAGTCAGGCCGTGTTGTTCCAGAAAAGCGATCACGACTTCTGCCTCGCCGGGATCGACCACAACCGCATGGCTCTGGTTGTGGATGACCCAGATATAATTGTCCTTGAACGCGCTGATCGGATGAATGTGAAGATGGGTAATCATTGTGACATGATAGCATGACAAATCCGGAGATAAGCTTGGCTGAATGGTTTGCCACGCCGTTGGGGCGCTATCTGGAAACGCGCGAACTGGCTTACTTTGATCGAACTGTCATCGATTTGTTCGGCTTTAACGCTGTTCAGGTGGGGTTGCCGGGAGTGGATCTGCTACGCAACAATCGTATTCCGCATCGTTTTCGGGTAGATAGTGTCGGCCCGGGCGATGTCTTGGCCGAACCGACTCATCTGCCCTTCGCGGAACACTCCGTCGATTTGCTGGCGTTGCCGCATCTGCTCGAGTTTTCGGCCTATCCGCATCAGATTCTGCGCGAGGCGGAGCGCATCCTGATCCCCGAGGGTAATCTGCTCATCAGCGGCTTTAATCCGCACAGTTTGTGGGGGATGTACAGTTGGTACAAGCGGCGCAATCAGGCAATTCCCTGGCGCGGCGATTTTATCAATTTCCATCGGCTCAAGGACTGGCTATCGTTGCTGGGATGCGATATTGTCGGTTGGCGCATGTGCTGTTATGCGCCGCCTGTTGCTCATCTCCCCTGGCTGCGCGGATTCGAATTCATGGAGTCCGTTGGGGATCGCTGGTGGGCAAAGGGGGGAGGCGTGTATTTCATCCATGCAATCAAGCGCGTGCATGGCATGCGTCTGATTACGCCGCGCTGGCAAAGCAGACGCAAGCTGGTTAATGCCTTGTGTCCGGTAGCGAGTAATAAATGGTCTGAAAAATGAAGGAAGAGTGTGATGGCGAGTGAAATGCCGGTAATAGAGATTTACACCGACGGCGCGTGCAAGGGCAACCCTGGCGTTGGCGGTTGGGGCGCGCTGTTGATGAGCGGCGCGCATAACAAGGAGATTTATGGCGGTGAGGCACTGACGACCAATAATCGCATGGAATTGATGGCGGTGATAGCGGCGCTGGAGAGTCTGAAGTCTTGCAGCCGGGTGCTATTGCACGCCGATTCGCAATACGTGCTCAAGGGAATAACCGAGTGGTTGCCTAACTGGAAGCGGCGCGGCTGGCGTACCGCGGCGAATGCGCCGGTCAAAAATGTGGATTTATGGCAACGACTGGATGCTTTGGTGGCCATGCATGAAGTGCAATGGTTCTGGGTCAAAGGTCACGCCGGCCATGCCGGCAACGAGCGTGCAGACGCTTTGGCGAACAAGGGTGTTGCGCAACAGCAGCAGGATTGATTTTTAATTGAGGCTTTTGCGCGATGTAGCGACTGCTGCTCAGATGAGGCATTGTTTAACGAAATGTGAGCAAGCGCAGTCATCGTGCCAGGGTTTCTAACCCGATCTTTTCATAAACTCGCGTGATGATCGCGCAGGATATTGTTTCGTTGGGAGATTTTGTGAAGGCGTGGTGTAGTTATTCATACAGCCAACTGAACAAAGGCTTCATACGAAACAAAAGACCAGCGAGGGCGCTCGCCAATTTATGAAAAGCTCGGGCTAATTTTTAGACGACAAATATGCCATTATTAACGATAGAAAACGCCTCGCTGGCATTTGGCCACTTCGCCTTGCTGGATCATGCGAGCTGGGTGATAGAGCCTGGGATGCATCTGGGCCTGATCGGCCGCAACGGAGCGGGTAAATCCAGCCTGCTCAAGGTGCTGGCGGGTGAATATCCGCCCGACGACGGCGTGGTGTGGCGACAGCCTGGCATGAAGCTGGGTTATGTGCCACAAGAACCGGTTCTCGATCCGGCGCATACCGTGTACGAAGCTGTTGCGATGGGTCTGGGCGAAGCCAGCCGTTTGCTGCTCGATTATCACTCGGTGACACATCAAATGGGCGAGCCGGAAGCCGATTTCGACGCGCTGATGGCGCAGATGCAAACGCTGCAAACGGCGCTTGAAGCGCTCGATGGATGGACTCTGCAAGCGCGCGTCGAAACCGCGCTGAGTAAGCTTGATTTGCCGGAAGATGTGCTGGTAGGCACGCTTTCCGGCGGACTTAAAAAACGTGTGGCGCTGGCGCGCGCGCTGGTCGCCGCCCCGGATTTGTTGCTACTTGACGAGACGACCAACCATCTGGATCTGAACTCCATAGAATGGCTGGAGGAGCTCATCCGCACTTATGCGGGCGGGGTAGTCGTGATCACCCATGACAGGCGTTTTCTGAACAATATCGCGCAACAGATTGTCGAATTGGACCGGGGAAAGCTGCGCACTTTCGAGGGCGACTTTTCCGATTATCAGCGACTCAAGATCGAACAGCTGGCGATCGAGGCGGTTGAGCAGGCCAAATTTGATAAATTTCTGGCGCAGGAAGAAGTCTGGATACGCAAGGGCGTGCAAGCGCGGCGCACCCGCAACGAAGGCCGGGTGCGGCGGCTGGAACAGCTGCGTGTCGTGCGCGGTGAGCGGCGCAATCATCTGGGCCAGGTGAATCTGAATGTCGATAGCGGCGAGCGCTCCGGAAAACGCGTCGCCGAGTTGAACCATATCAGCAAATCTTACGGCGACCGCGTGCTGATCCGCGATTTTACCGGCGTCATCCAGCGCGGTGACAAAATCGGACTGGTCGGCCCCAACGGTATCGGCAAAACGACGCTGATCAAACTGATACTGGGCGAAATCGAACCCGACAGCGGCGAGGTCAAGCTGGGCAGCAATCTTTCCGTGGCCTATTTCGACCAGTTTCGCACCCAGCTGGACGAAGAAGCGACAGTGGCCGATACGATCAGCCAGGGCGGAGATTATGTGGAAATCGGCGGCGAGCGCAAGCATGTCATCAGCTATCTGGAAGATTTCCTGTTCGCGCCGGAGCGTTCGCGCTCACCGGTAAAGTCCTTATCCGGCGGCGAACGCAACCGTTTGCTGCTGGCGCGTCTGTTTACTCGGCCCGCGAATATTCTGGTGCTCGACGAACCAACCAACGATCTCGACATAGATACGCTGGAATTGCTGGAGGAATTGTTGCAGGACTATCCGGGTACGGTACTGCTGGTTTCACACGACAGAACATTTCTGGACAATATTGTGACTCAGGTCATCGCCTTTGAAGGCAACGGTTTTTTACGCGAGTACGTGGGCGGTTACGAAGACTGGCTGACGCAACGGACCAAGGTCGCTGCGACCGCAGCCGCTACTCCGCGTAAAGCTGCGCCGGTCAAGCTCGCGCCCGCCGCGCCGTCGGCGAAACTGAGCTGGAAAGAGCAGCAGGAATTGCAGGGTCTGCCGGAAGCCATACAGGCGCTGGAACTACAGCAGGCCGATATCGTCGCGCAGCTGGCCGACACGAGCTTGTACAACGAGCGTACGTCGCGGGTCGAAGCACTGAGGCAATCGCTGGTCGCTGTCGAGGAGAAGCTGTCGGAGACCCTGGCGCGCTGGGAAGTGCTGGAAGCGAAGGCGGGGGGGTAATCCAGCCGCGCCTGCCTCCAGGATGGCCTCGCTAGTCTGTCAGCAGGCCAGGGGTGCCAAAAAAAACGGCGCTGATTGCAGACAATATGCAATCAGCGCCGTTGGTCGTTGAATCAACCCTTGGTTTCTATTTGCACCAATTCGGTTTCAAGATTGTCCGCTGGTGCCGACGCCGAGATACGTTCGTGGCGCGGCTGCGCTTTTTCTTCGGCGGGCGGCGCGTCGGCGATGGCTTCCGCGTTGGTCTCTACCTGCTGTAATGGCGCAGCTTCGGTCGTCTAGGTCTTGACGGCTCTGACGCGAGTTGCCCGTCGCGCTGGCGGCGCGGGTGGCACAGGCAGCGCTGCGCTCTGCGTTTCGACCATCTGCAGGTTGGCGGCGTCGGTCGACGGGGCGAGTAACTCGGCCAGTAACTGTTCTATCGCCGGTTTCTGCGCCACGACTGCATCGGTAACCGGCTGGTCTATGGCTTTCTCTGCGACGGTCTGGGGGACAGCAGCCGCAGGATTGAAGATGTCCATCTGGTCGACGAGTACCGGGGCCGCGCTGGGGACGTTGTCGAGGGGCGCGGGTAGCGTTTCCACTGCATTGCTATTTTCCGGTACAGCGGCAATTGCCGGGCGTGCTATCGTCTCAGGCCGAATGTCATGGACGACTGGTGCCTCGCTCTCGCGCTGCACTGTCGCGGCTACGAGTTCGATCTGGCTGCCGGCTACCAGCGCTGCGGGCGTCGGCACGGTAGCAGTTGCCATAACGTCTGTGAGCGGCACGGAAATATTACGTTGTGCATCGACGTCTGTCGCCTGAGTTTCGTTTTGTGCGACCACTGCGGCCTGATCCGGGTTGACC
>DAICZK010000098.1 GCA_027311185.1 Sulfuriferula sp. | reverse complement strand
GGTAAAGATATATAAAACATTTAAAAACAATTGCTTGATCAATAAATATGATGTTGGCATGGCAGTTGCTACAGGTAAGCTGCACCGTAAGTGTTTTGCCAAACGAGTGACTTAACAACGAAGAAGGATAAGGGTTTTTCGGAGGGCGTTATGCTGGTCGCAAGCTTATTTGGTAAATCGACTTGTTCAATTCATTGATTTTAAAATTGCAAAAGGAGCTACAAACATGGCTGCATTAAGACAAATCGCATTTTATGGCAAAGGCGGTATCGGCAAGTCCACGACTTCGCAGAACACCTTGGCTGCACTCTCGGAAATGGGTCAAAAGATTCTGATCGTCGGTTGCGATCCCAAAGCGGATTCGACTCGCCTGATTCTTCACGCCAAAGCCCAGGACACCATCCTCTCGCTGGCAGCTGATGCGGGTTCCGTGGAAGAGCTGGAACTGGAAGATGTAATGAAAGTGGGTTATCGCGACATCCGTTGCGTGGAGTCCGGCGGTCCTGAGCCTGGTGTGGGCTGTGCTGGTCGTGGCGTGATCACTTCCATCAACTTCCTCGAAGAAGAAGGCGCTTACGAAGGCGTGGATTATGTTTCCTATGACGTGCTGGGCGACGTGGTTTGCGGCGGTTTCGCAATGCCGATTCGCGAAAACAAGGCGCAGGAAATCTACATCGTCATGTCCGGAGAAATGATGGCCATGTATGCCGCCAACAACATTTCCAAAGGCATTCTGAAGTATGCCAATTCGGGCGGTGTGCGGCTGGGCGGGCTGGTCTGCAACGAGCGCCAGACCGACAAGGAATATGAACTGGCTGATTCGCTGGCTAAAAAACTGGGCACCCGGCTGATCCATTTCGTTCCTCGCGACAACATTGTTCAGCATGCTGAATTGCGTCGCATGACGGTGCTGGAATATGCGCCTGAATCCAAGCAGGCTGAAGAGTATCGTCAGCTCGCGCACAAGATTCACGCTAACGCCGGCAATGGCACGATTCCTACACCTATCACCATGGACGAGCTGGAAGACCTGCTGATGGAACACGGCATCATGAAACGGGTAGACGAAGCTGTTGTGGGTAAAACCGCTGCTGAATTGGCTGCTGAAGCCGCGGCCGCGTAATTCGGTTGCGGGCGTTGCGTCGTGCTGTTGTCCGGCACGGTGCAGCGTCCGGCCACAACGACACAATCGCTCGGGGAGATCTCTGCAAACCGCGTTTTACAGTCGAACCGCGCGCGATTCGCAGAGCTCTTTCGGGAGCATGCAGCGTAATTTTGTAGTTTTTAATATACGTACGTAATTTTTAACATATCAGGAGTGCAAAAATGAGCCTCACACTCGAAGAAACGAAACAACGCAACACGGACCTGATCGCCGAAGTGCTGAAGGTCTATCCGGAAAAAACGGCCAAGAAACGTGCCAAACACCTCGGACAGTACGAGGAAGGCAAGTCGGACTGCGATGTCAAATCCAACATCAAATCGCTGCCCGGCGTGATGACGATACGCGGTTGCGCTTATGCGGGTTCGAAAGGCGTGGTCTGGGGTCCGATCAAGGACATGATCCATATCAGTCACGGCCCGGTTGGCTGCGGTCAGTATTCGTGGGCTTCGCGGCGTAACTATTATATCGGCACCACCGGTATCGACAGCTTCGGCACCATGCAGTTTACTTCCGACTTCCAGGAAAAAGACATCGTTTTCGGCGGCGACAAGAAGCTGGAAAAGATCATGGATGAGATCGAGGTGCTGTTCCCGCTCAACAAGGGGATTACGGTGCAATCCGAGTGTCCTATCGGGCTGATCGGCGACGATATCGAAGCCGTGTCGAAGAAAAAATCCAAGGAATACGGCGGCAAAACCATAGTGCCGGTTCGTTGCGAGGGTTTCCGCGGCGTTTCGCAGTCTCTGGGTCACCATATTGCCAACGACGCGATACGCGACTGGGTGTTCGACAAAACCGATCCCAACAAGCACGAATTCCAGGCTACGCCTTATGACGTAGCGATCATCGGCGACTATAACATCGGCGGCGACGCCTGGTCTTCCCGTATCCTGCTCGAAGAAATGGGCTTGCGCGTTATCGCCCAGTGGTCGGGCGACGGCACCATCGCCGAGCTGGAGAACACGCCTAAAGCCAAGCTCAACGTGTTGCACTGCTATCGTTCGATGAACTACATCTCTCGCCACATGGAAGAGAAGTACGGTATTCCCTGGGTCGAATACAACTTTTTCGGGCCATCCAAGATTGAAGCCAGCCTGCGCGAAATCGCCAGCCACTTCGACGACAAGATCAAGGAAGGCGCCGAGCGTGTTATCGCCAAATATCGCAAGTTGACGGATGCAGTGATCGCCAAATTCAAACCGCGTCTCGAAGGCAAAACGGTCATGCTGTTCGTTGGCGGGCTGCGTCCCCGTCACGTGATCGGCGCTTATGAAGACCTCGGCATGAACGTCGTCGGCACTGGTTACGAATTCGGACATAACGATGATTATCAACGCACTACGCACTATGTCAAAGACGGAACTTTAATCTACGACGACGTGACGGGTTACGAGTTCGAGAAATTTGTCGAGAAAATCCAGCCTGATCTGGTCGGTTCCGGCATCAAGGAAAAATACGTATTCCAGAAAATGGGCGTGCCTTTCCGGCAAATGCACTCCTGGGATTATTCCGGTCCTTATCACGGCTACGACGGTTTTGCGATCTTCGCCCGCGATATGGACATGGCCATCAACAGCCCGGTCTGGGCTTTGACCAAAGCGCCGTGGAAGAAATAAGTACGGGGTAAACATCAGCAAAGGTAGGGTGCGCAGGTCGTCTTGCGCACCGATTTGAAACTGGGCGCAGACCGCACCCTACATCAGCTTTAGGAGAATTGAAATGAGTCAGGACGCAGAAAAAATCATCGATCACGAGATGTTGTTCCGTGAACCGGAATATGTCGAGATGTTCGACAACAAGAAAAAGAATTTCGAATTTGCTTTTCCTCTGGAAAAAATGGAGGAAGTTCGCGACTGGACCAAAACGATGGAGTACCGCGAGAAGAATTTCGCTCGCGAAGCGCTGACCGTTAATCCGGCCAAGGCCTGCCAGCCGTTGGGCGCGGTGTTCGCCGCCGTCGGTTTCGCCAAGACGCTGCCCTTTGTGCATGGTTCGCAAGGTTGCGTGGCGTATTATCGCTCGCACTTTTCCCGCCACTTCAAAGAGCCGACTTCCTGCGTCTCTTCGTCGATGACTGAAGACGCCGCCGTGTTCGGTGGTCTGAACAACATGGTGGACGGTCTTGCTAACGCCTACAACATGTACAAGCCTGAAATGATAGCCGTGAGCACGACCTGCATGGCTGAAGTTATCGGCGACGATCTGGGCGCATTTATCCGCACCTCCAAGCAAAAGGGCAGCGTGCCGGAAGAGTACGACACGCCTTACGCCCACACTCCCGCTTTCGTCGGCAGCCATATCACCGGTTACGACAATGCGCTCAAGGGCGTACTGACCCATTTTTGGGACAAGCAGGAACGCGTACCGAACGAATCCATCAACTTTATCGGCGGCTTCGACGGCAACGTGGTCGGAAACATGGCCGAAATCCGTCGCATATTCAGCCTGTTCGGTGCTGACCACACAGTGGTCTGCGATCCCTCCGAAGTCTGGAATACGCCGACCGACGGCGAGTTCCGCATGTACGATGGCGGTACCACCAAGGATGAAGTCAAGGGCGCTCTTAACGCTAAAGCGACTATTTCGTTCCAGGGGTTCAGTACCGAAAAAACCAACAAATACATCGCCGAAAAAGGCCAGGAAGTCGTCGCGCTGTATCACCCTATGGGCATAGCCGGCACCGATCAGTTTCTGATGGAAATATCGCGCCTGACGGGCAAGCCTATTCCTTTGGCGCTGGAGAAGGAGCGCGGTCGCCTGATGGACGCCATCGCTGACTCCAGCGCACATATCCACGGCAAGAAATTCGCGCTGTATGGCGACCCCGACCTGATGCTGGGACTGACCGGTTTCCTGCTGGAGCTAGGCGCGGAGCCCGTGCATGTGCTGTCGACCAACGGCGGCGACGACTGGGCGGCAAAGGTGCAGGCTCTGTTCGACGCCTCGCCCTTCGGTGCCGGTTGCCACGCGTATCCCAAGAAAGACCTCTGGCACATGCGTTCGTTGCTGTTCACCGAGCCTGTCGATCTGCTCGTCGGCAACACCTACGGCAAATATCTGGAGCGCGACTGCGGCGTACCCCTGGTTCGCATGGGTTTCCCGATTTTCGACCGCCATCATCACCATCGTTTCCCGATTTGGGGTTATGAAGGTTCGTTACGCGTACTGGTCACGATTCTGGATGAAATCTTCGAGGCGCTTGATGCCAACACCATCATTACCGCGAAGACCGACTACAGCTACGACATCATTCGTTAAACGCACCCGGGCGGCGAATAAACTTCGCCGCTCGCCGATTGCATCAAGCCGATTGCATCAAAAAGGAAATACACATGGCCACCATCACTTTTAGTTCTCCCTTGCTGGACAAGGACGTTACGGTGTACGCGGTCGCGGGCGAAACGAGTCACAGCCTGCTCAAGCTTGCCAAGAAAAACAAGATACCGCTTCCCTTCGAATGCGAAGACGGCGAGTGCGGTTCCTGCGTGGTCTACGTGACTTCGCTGGAAGACAAGCCGCGCATGAGTCAGGCGCTGACCGAGAAAGAGCGCCATACGCTGGTCGCCGAAGGTTTGATCAGCAAGCAGGAATTGAAAGACGCGGAAGTGAACGACATGCCGCCAGCCTATCGCCTGGCCTGTCAGTTTATTCCACGCGACGAAGACATACTGGTTCGTTTCAGCGGCGAGCCCGGAGTGGGCATAGGCTGAGTTTACGCAAGGCGGAGGACATGATGGGGTATGTGACTTTTGTGGGCATGAAATTGCCGGATCGCATTCAGGTGAATATTGACCCTGATGCCGAGGTCAAGCTGCTGGATGTGGCAGGTAACCACGGTATCCCGTTACCTTGCGACTGTATGCAGGGGCACTGCGGCAGTTGCGCGGTCAAGGTCGCGCCGCTGTTCTCGGCGCCGCAGATGACACGCCTGAGCCTGCGCGAGCGGTATTTTTTGTTGCGGGCAGGCAAGATATCCGCGGCACAGTATCAGAACGAGTATTTCCCCGACCATCCGCCATTGTGGCGCCTGGCATGCGAATATCAGATCACCGACGAAAAGATCATGGTGGCGTTTTAGCGACCCGGATAGGAGTGGAAGAACATGTCTGCCAAACTTGCGATGAAGGTTCAGGAAGTGCTCAACGAACCCGGTTGTGAAGTGAACCAGGGTAAATCGGAAAAAGAGCGCAAAAAAGGCTGCACCAAACAGTTGCAGCCCGGCGCGGCGGCCGGTGGTTGCGCCTTCGACGGCGCGAAGATTGCGTTACAGCCGCTGACCGATGTCGCGCATCTGGTTCACGGCCCCATCGCCTGCGAGGGCAACTCCTGGGACAATCGAGGCGCGAACTCGTCGGGTTCGAAACTCTACCGCACCGGTTTCACCACCGATGTCAATGAACTCGACGTGATTTACGGCGGCGAGAAACGTCTCTAC
>DAICZK010000097.1 GCA_027311185.1 Sulfuriferula sp. | reverse complement strand
AGGTATCGTCGCACGGGCTGGATCAGGGTCGGGTCAACGGCGTGGAGTTCGACGTTGCGGTGCTGACCAATCTGACCCGCGATCACCTGGATTATCACGGCACCATGGCGAATTACGCGGCTGCCAAGGCGCGCCTGTTTGCCTGGACAGGACTGCGTTATGCGGTGCTGAATCTGGACGACGAATTCGGGCGCCAAATTGCCGCTGCGCCGCTATCGACGGGCGTCGAGCACATCGGTTATGGCCTGGGTGTCGGCGAAGTACGCGGTAGCCAGTTGCAATTATTGCCTGATGGTCTGGCGATGGACGTTGACACAGCCTGGGGGCGCGGCGCACTGCGCTCGAATTTGCTGGGGCGATTCAACGCGCATAACCTGCTGGCCACGCTGGCGGCCTTGCTGGTGAGCGGTATGGAGCTGGACGAGGCGGTAGTCCGGCTGTCCGCCGTGGTTCCGCCGTCGGGGCGCATGCAGGCGACAGGCGGTGGCAGCCGGCCGCTGGTAATCGTCGATTACGCGCATACGCCCGATGCGCTGGAAAAAGTATTGAACAGCGTGCGCGAGACGCGGCCGGACGGGCAAGTCTGGTGCGTGTTCGGTTGCGGCGGAGAGCGCGACGCCGGAAAACGGGCGTTGATGGGAGAAATAGCCGAACGCCTGGCTGACAACACGGTCGTGACATCGGACAATCCTCGCGGCGAGGCGCCGGATGCGATTGTCGCCGACATACGCGCGGGCATGAGCGGGCGTGAAACCGTCATCCTCGACCGCGCCGCGGCGATTGCGGGGGCGATCGCCGCAGCGCAGGCTGGCGATGTCGTGCTGATTGCCGGCAAGGGACATGAAAACTATCAGGAAATTGCGGGAATAAAGCACCCGTTCAGCGATCTGGCAGTCGCAACACAGGCTTTGGAGTCGCGCTCATGAGCATGATGTCGACACGCACCGCGGCACAGGTCATCGGTGGCACGCTGCGAGGCGAGGTTAGTGAATTCGCGCGGGTGAGTACCGACAGCAGGGATATCCGTCGCGGCGATCTGTTCGTCGCCTTGCGCGGCGAGCGCTTTGACGGCCACCTGTTTGCCGAGGCAGCGCTAAAGGCCGGGGCGGCGGCGGTCGTCGTCGACGGCGCGGCGCCAGGCGCCGTTAGCCCCGCGATTGTGGTCGCCGATACCCGGCTGGCGCTGGGTGCGCTGGCGGCTTACTGGCGCGAGCAAATGCCCGCCCGCATCATCGGCATTACCGGCAGCAGCGGAAAAACGACGGTGAAGGAAATGCTGGCGTCCATTTTGCGCGCTGCCGCAGGGGATGAGGCGGTGCTGGCTACCAAGGGCAATCTCAATAATGATATCGGCATGCCGCTGACGCTGCTGGGCCTGAACACAGATCACCGCTATGGCGTGATCGAAATGGGCATGAACCATACCGGCGAGCTGAGCTACCTCAGTCGTCTGTCCAGCCCCGAAGTCGTTGTCATCAATAATGCCGGAACGGCGCATCTGGGCATGCTCGGGTCGCTGCAAGCCATAGCCCAGGCCAAGGGCGAGATACTGACCGGCTGCCGGACCCAGGGCATCGCCGTAATCAACGCCGATGACGTCTATGCGCCCTTGTGGCGCGGTCTGGCGCAGAGTCGGACGGTGCTTGATTTCGGCATCGACGCGGGTTCCGCCGCAGTGCGCGGCAGCTATGTCGTGCACGCCGACTACAGCGATATGCTTATCCGTTTTGAAGGTGGCGAGGTGGCACTACGGCTGCCCGCGCCGGGTCGGCACAATGTCATGAACGCGCTGGCGGCTGCGACCGCGGCCTGGGCTCTGGCGATAGATGCCGATGCCATTGTCGCGGGGCTGCAAGGTTTCAAGGGCATCTACGGACGGTTGCAATATGCGCAAGCCCTTGCGGGGGCATTGGTGATAGACGACAGCTATAACGCAAATCCCGATTCCGCGCGCGCCGCGATCGGCGTGCTAGCAGCCAGGCCGGGTACAAAAATACTGGTGTTCGGCGATATGGGTGAGCTGGGCGACGCTGCGCCCGCCGCGCATGCGGAAATCGGCGCGTACGCCAGGCAGGCGGGAGTGCAAGGTTTATATACCCTGGGAGAGCACAGTCGTCTGGCAACCGCGGCGTTTGGCGCAGGGGCGCAGCATTTCACCGGCATCGCGGAACTTGAGGCGGCATTGTTGCCGCGCCTGGCAGCGGGCGTGACGGTATTGGTCAAGGGCTCACGTTTTATGCGGATGGAACGGCTGGTCGAAACGCTGAGGTTGAAGCATGAATAATTTACGGGGACAAATCTGATGTTGCTATGGTTGTTCCAAAATCTGTCTGGCGATCTGCGCGCGCTGAACGTGTTTAACTACTTGACCCTGCGCGCGGTGCTGGCGACACTGACCTCGCTCACCATCTCGTTTCTGGTCGGGCCTTATGTCATCCGCAGACTGGCCGCGCTAAAGATCGGTCAGGCGATACGCGACGACGGTCCGCAGACTCATCTGGTCAAAGCGGGTACGCCGACCATGGGCGGCGCTCTGATCCTGGTTTCCATTACCGTCTCCACGTTGCTGTGGGGCGACCTGGAAAACCGTTACGTGTGGGTAGTGCTGCTGACCATGCTTGGTTTTGGCGGGGTGGGCTGGGTAGACGATTACCGCAAGGTGGTGAACAGAAATCCCAAAGGGCTGTCGGCCAGAGCGAAGTATCTCTGGCAGTCGGTATTCGGTCTCGGCGCAGCGTTGTTTCTTGCTCATACAGCGCAGTTGCCGGCACAAACCGAGCTGATCGTGCCATTTTTCAAACATGTCGCGATTCCGCTGGGAATGACGGGTTTTGTCATCCTGACCTATTTCGTCATCGTCGGTTCGAGCAATGCGGTGAACCTGACCGATGGCCTGGACGGTCTGGCAATCATGCCGACGGTTATGGTCGCGTCGGCGTTGGCAATTTTTGCCTACGTTGCCGGGAACGCAGTGTTTTCGCGGTATCTGGGCTTGCCTCACATCCCGGGCGCTGGGGAACTGGCGGTGTTCTGTGCGGCGATTGCGGGCGCAGGTCTGGCATTTCTGTGGTTCAACGCTTATCCCGCCGAGGTATTCATGGGCGACGTCGGCGCGCTTGCGCTGGGTGCAGCGCTGGGGACGGTGGCCGTGATCGTGCGTCAGGAGATTGTGCTTTTCATCATGGGCGGCGTATTCGTGATGGAAACGCTGTCGGTGATGATACAGGTGGGATCGTTTAAATTGACCGGCAAGCGGGTGTTCCGGATGGCGCCGCTACACCATCATTACGAACTCAAAGGCTGGAAGGAAACACAGGTTGTGGTGCGCTTCTGGATCATCACCATGATGCTGGTGCTGGTCGGCTTATCGACACTGAAAATACGTTAGAACTTGTTAATGCAGGGCGACAGCGTTTTGCTGCCACAAAACTAGAGCGACTATAAATGAACTGGTACGGGCAACACATCTTGATACTCGGGCTAGGCAGCAGCGGCTGGGCTGCTGCGCGCGGGCTGGCGCACCGCGGGGCGGTGCTGCGGGTAGCCGACAATGCCCCGGCGCCGGACAACCTTGCGCGCTTGCGGGAGATGTTGCCGGCCGTCGAGGTGACGCTGGGGGATTGGCGCGAAGCCGATTTTGCCTGGGCCGACCGTATCATCGCGAGCCCTGGCGTGCCGCTGGCGCATCCACTGATACAGGCGGCGCTGGGGCGTGGCATCGCCGTCTGGAGCGATGTGGAATTGTTCGCACAGGCCTTGCCCCACCACGCCAAAGTGATCGCAATCACCGGCTCCAACGGTAAAAGCACGGTGACCAGCATGGTGACCGCGATGTGTCTTGCCGCCGGGAAAAAAGCGATAATGGCGGGAAACATCGGATTGCCGGTACTCGATGCGCTGGAGGAATATCCGGATACCGAAATTTTTGTGCTCGAGTTGTCGAGCTTTCAGCTGGAGGCGACCTATACGCTCAATGCGGCGGCGGCAACGGTATTGAACATCAGCGAGGACCATTTGGACCGTTACCCGGATCTGGCGGTTTATGCGGCAAGCAAGGCGCGAATTTTTACCGGCGACGGTGTGCAGGTGCTGAATCGGGACGACGTGCGCAGCATGGCCATGGCGCGGAACGCGCGCGAGGTCATCAGCTTCGGTCTGGACTCCAGTGCGCACGAGTTCGGCGTTTGCGACGGCTTTCTTTGCCGCGGTATGACACGCCTGATGGCGCTGGACGAACTGCCGGTGACCGGTCTGCACAATGCAGCCAACGCGCTGGCCGCCTGGGCGCTGTGTTCGGTACTGGGCTTACCCGATAGCGCTCTCGCGACGGCACTGCGACAATTCTCCGGCTTGCCGCATCGGGTAGAATGGGTAGAGCGTATAGGCGAAGTCGATTTTTACGACGATTCCAAAGGCACGAACGTTGGTGCGACCGAGGCGGCGCTCAAAGGGCTGGGGCGGCCGGTCGTGTTGATCGTCGGCGGCGAAGGCAAAGGCCAGGATTTCGCGCCGCTCGCAGCCGCGGTGACGCGTTCGGCTCGCGCCGTGGTGCAAATCGGTCGCGACGGGCCGTTGATCGCAGCGGCGCTGGCCGGAACCGGAGTGCCTGTGTTGCGCGCCGAAACCATGACGCAAGCCGTCGCCAGTGCCTATGCCCAGGCCCGGCCCGGCGATGCTGTGTTGCTGTCTCCCGCCTGCGCAAGCTTCGATATGTTCAAAAATTACACCCATCGCGCAGCAGCGTTTGTCGACGCGGTAAAAAAACTGAGCCGGGGTGCCCTGTGAACGCGCCGGCCCGCTCGCGGCACAACGTGGCAGAGTACGACATGGTGTTAGTCTGGCTGGCGATGGCACTGCTGTCGTTCGGTCTGGTGATGGTGTATTCGGCGTCCATCGACATCGCCGAGGCCAACCGCAGTACCGGTCATCATTCGACATTCTTCCTGATTCGGCAACTGATGTTCATCGTGGTCGGCCTGATTGCGGGCTACATTACCTTTCAGATTCCGGTGTTCAAATGGCAACGATTCGCGCCCTGGCTGTTTCTGGCGGGTTTGGCTCTGCTCATGCTGGTTCTTGTGCCGGGAATCGGGCGCAGCGTGAATGGCAGCCAGCGCTGGCTCCCGCTGGGGCTGATCAATCTGCAGCCGTCGGAGTTGATGAAGCTGGCTGCGGTGCTGTATGCAGCGGATTACACGGTACGCAAGGCCGCATTCATGCATAACTTCAAGCAGGGCTTTCTGCCTATGCTGCTGGCTATCCTGCTGACCGGATTCCTGTTGCTGCGTGAACCGGATTTCGGTGCCTTTGTCGTGATTATCGTAATTGCGATGGCGACTCTGTTTCTGGGCGGGCTGAACCTCAGGATATTCGCAGGGCTGTTTGTGCTGTCTATCGCCGGCTTCGTCGGCCTGATCTGGAGTTCGCCGTACCGATTGCAGCGCATTGTCGGATTCATGGACCCATGGGCCGATCCTTTCGGCAAGGGCTACCAGCTCTCGCACGCGCTGATCGCTTTCGGTCGCGGGCAATGGCTGGGCCTGGGATTGGGCGGCAGCGTGGAAAAACTGTTTTATTTGCCTGAGGCGCATACCGATTTCCTGCTTGCCGTCATCGCCGAGG
>DAICZK010000096.1 GCA_027311185.1 Sulfuriferula sp. | reverse complement strand
ATGATATGGAATCATAAGTTGTTATAATTGGTCATTAGGCTTGTATAAAAAATAAGAAGCATTGCATGTATGCGAGAATTGACTTGAATGGCGTGATCGGAATAGCGTTAACGGGATGGTTTTCGGGTTTGCTGAATAGGACACGGCGGCGGGTGGTAACGAAAGTGGATAACCTCGTTATGGTTGGATGGTTCGGACGAAGACAAGATATGCAATTGTCTTGTGAAACGGGTGTTGCGGAGTGCATATAAAATGAATAAGTTTGAACGAAAGATGACTGATATCCTGAAGAAAGGGAAGCAGGAATTCGGGTATATCGGGGTGAAAGCAGAATTTGAAGCCGAAGGCACGCGCACAGACGAAATGTTAAGGCTGGTCGAAATCGTGCGCAAAGCCGACCTCAACATCGGCCTGAAGATAGGCGGATGCGAGGCCATGCGCGACCTGATCGAAAGCAAGCAAATCGGAGTCGAATATATCATCGCGCCGATGATTGAGAGTTCGTACGCGCTGGGCAAGTTTATCGAAGCCAAAAACACGGTATATAGCGTGGATGAGCAGCAGGATACCCAGTTCCTGGTCAATGTGGAAACGCGCGCCGCTTATGCCATTATGCCCGAGCTGGTCGAAACGGCAGCACAGCCTCGCGGCGTAAACGGTGTTGTGTTTGGTCGCGTCGATTTCAGTTTGTCCATGGGGCTGGGGCGCGACGCAATAAATTCACAGGCTGTTACGGGACCCTGTATCAAGTCGGCGCAAGCGTGCAAGCTTCATGGTTTGGATTTTGTGGTGGGCGGTGGTGTGTCCGTGGATGCGTTGCCGGTCGTGATGGAGATCAAAAAACATCATTTGACGAGATTTGAAACGAGGAAGGTTATTTTTTCTGCCGCAGAAATGGATCATGCCGATATTCACAAGGGCTTGCTCGAAGCCGTGCATTTTGAACTATTATGGTTGCTTAACAAACGTGAGTATTACGGAAATATTATAAAAGAAGATGCCAAACGCATCGAGATGCTCGAATCGCGCTGGAAGGTGCTGTGCGGCGAAGAAATTCCGTCTTTCATGTACGAGCCTTCGGCGCGCTAGTCTTCCTGAGGCAGTATTTCTGTGAAAAACCATTGTAAAACGCTACTGCTTTTTGGCGCGAGTGGCGCGATTGGTCAGGCTGTCGCCGCGCGTTTTATCGCTCGCGGCTGGAGCGTCGCGGGCGTTTCGCGCACCGGGCACGATGACTCGGCAAGCAACCTGAAGTGGATAATTGCCGATCTGGAACAAAGTCTGGGCGACAGTGCCATTTTCGACGCGCAGGCGCCGTATCAGGCAGTCTGCTGGGCGCAAGGCGCCAACCTCAACGACAGCGTATACGATGTCGACGAAAATGCCAATCTGGCGTTGTACCGCGCAAACTGCCTGGTTATATTGACGTCGCTGAAATTGCTGTTGCAGCGCGGGCTGCTCGCCGCGCCGGCGCGTTTGTGCGTGGTGAGCTCGATCTGGCAGAATCTGGCGAGGCAGGACAAGCTGTCCTACTCCATGACCAAGTCGGCGCTGCAAGGTCTCGTGCTCTCTGCCGCCGCCGATCTGGCGAAGGACGGACACCTGATCAACGCCGTGCTGCCCGGCGCATTGGATACGCCCATGACCAGGCAGAATCTTACTTCCGCGCAAATATCGAAGCTCGCCAACGCAACACAATTTGGCCGGTTGCCGCATCTGGAGGATGTGGCAAATCTGGCATATTTTCTCTGTTCGGAGGAAAATACCGGAATTACCGCGCAATTTATCGCCGCCGACCTGGGGTTTAGTCATGTCCGCATCCTTTGAAGTCGCTTCACATATCAAGAACTATCGCGTTTCCATCGGTGACGACCTGCTGACCGATTGCGCATCGGGTGTCGACGACCACATTTTCCTGTGCGACCAGTTTTTCACATCACACCTTGCCGGAGGCGGTCGTCGGCTCATCAGCATAGCGGCGACGGAACAAGCGAAAAGCCTCGACCAGATGTCAGATGTCATTATCCGGTTGCGAGAAGCCGGAGCTACGCGCAAGACCGTGCTCATCGCGGTAGGCGGTGGCGTCATCCAGGACATTGCCACATTCTGCGCGTCCATTTATATGCGCGGGATTCCATGGCTGTATCTGCCCAGTACCTTATTGGGCATGGTGGATTCCTGCATAGGCGGCAAATCCGCGATCAACGTGGGCCCTTATAAGAACATCGTGGGCAATTATTATCCGCCGGAAGCAGTGCTGATCGACTCGGCGATGGTGCAATCCCTGGGCGTCGAGCAAAAGGTGGCGGGGCTCTGCGAGGCGGCGAAGATCTGCTATGCGCGCGGGAACGAAAGTTTTGAACGATATCTGGCACTCGATCCTGCCGTGGACATCAATGGGTTAAAACTCGCAACCCTGATCGAATTGAGTTTGCTGGCCAAAAAATGGTTTGTCGAGACCGACGAATTCGATCAGAACGAACGCCTGCTGCTCAATTTCGGCCACACGTTCGGCCATGCGATTGAAGGCGCGACTGGATTTCGGATCAGTCATGGCGTGGCGGTCGGGGTCGGCATGCTGGCGGCTTTGTATCACGCGCGCATGGTTTATGGTTCGGATCAGCTTGCGCATCGGGCTATCGTTCTGGAACAGCATATTCGTTTTCTGCTGACACGCATGCCGGAATTGCCGGGAATTCTTGCCGCTACCGATCCGGACAGCCTGTTCGACAGGTTCGTTGCCGACAAAAAACATACCATTTCCGCTTACACGATTATCGGCCTGACACAAGACGGATCGCTGCAGCTTGATCGCCTGCCGCGCGGCGCACAGAGCGATGCGACGATACGGCGGATATTTACTGCGATTGTCCAGCCGATATTTTTAAGCGCCGCTCCTTCTCGGGACTTATAAGCCGCAGTTATGCTCACATTTACCCCTGCCACGACTAGCGTGCTGCGCGATACGGACTATCGAATCCTGATTACGGGCGCATCTGGCTGGCTCGGCCGTGCGCTCCTGGAAATGCTCGCCGGGGCGTTGGGCTCGCAGGTCGCTGAACGGCTGATCCTGTGCGGGTCGAAGCCCGGCTCCCTTACGACGAGGCAAGGCCGTCAACTGCCGGTATATCCTCTTGCCAACGGTCTGGCTTTGCTGGATCACCGCCCGGCGTTGATGTTTCATTTTGCTTTCCTGACCAAGGATCAGGTCGGCAACATGACCGAACAAGCGTACGTCGAGCGCAACCGCGCTATTTCCGATACGGTGTCGCGTGCAGTGGTGTCCGGGCGGGTAGCGGGCGTCATGCTGGCTTCCTCTGGAGCGGTGCATGATTACCTGTCCTCGTCGCATCGCGACGGGGCGGCGAATCTGTATGGCAAGCTCAAAGCGGAAGACGAAGCGCGCTTCGCTGAAATATGCGCCACGGTTTCTGCGCGCCTGATAGCGCCACGCATTTTTAATATCAGCGGGCCGCATATCAATAAATTCGACGCTTACGCGCTTTCCGCCATAATTGTGGATGCGCTACGCGGAGGCCCCATTACGCTAAAAGCGAACAAGCCGGTTTACCGCTCCTACTTTCATGTCGGCGACCTGCTCGAACTGGCAATGCGCTGCTTGCTGGACGATGACTACACCGCCGTCGCGCCCTTTTTCGATACCGCGGGTGACGTCGTGGTCGAAGTCGGCGAGCTCGCGCGCAAAGTAGGCGAGATTCTGGATTGCCCTGATGCCCGGATTGTCCGGCCCGCCATGAGTGACATTCCCGATGATCGCTATGTGGGCAATCCAGACACACTGCGTGCCCTGTTGCGGCACTATGAGATTGACTCATTGCCGCTGACCGGTCAAATATCCTCAACCGCAGCATTCATCGCACAGTCCCTGGGGATTGCGTGATGGACCGCCAGGACGATATCATGTTAGCCAATGACGAAAAGCTGCTTGAGGATGTTTCATGGCTGCTGGCAGAAAAACGGCACCCGTATTACATTGTCGCGCCGCGCTATACTCGGACTTCGGCAGGCATCAAGGTGTTGCACCTGCTCTGCCATGCTCTGAACAGGTTGGGCGAGCGCGCCTACATCATTACGCATCCTTATTGCCCGCCGCCTTTTGTCGTGACCAATCCGGAATTCAACACGCCTTTGCTTACCAAGCATATTCTGGACAATGACTATGAGGCGGGGTTGTCTCCCATCGTCATTTATCCGGAAACAGTGACCGGAAATCCTTTTCTGGCGCCGTTTGTCGTGCGTTATGTGTTGAACTTTCCGGGTCTGCTGGGCGGAGCAACCCATTACGATCCCGACGAGTTTTGTGTTGCCTACTCGGAACATCTGGCGCAATCCCTGCCGGATTGCCGCATGTCGCTGTTCTTCCCCGCGTCGGACCCTCGAGTGTTTAATCCTTATCCGCGCGTACCACGTCAGGGCAGCTGCTTTTATGCGGGCAAGTACAAATATTTTCACGGCGGGGAGCTGTTCGATATTACTCGTGACAGCGTCGAGATTACGCGCGACCGACCGGAATCGCAGACGCCCGAGCAAATTGCCGACCTGTTCCGGCGTTCCGAGGTTTTCTATACTTACGACAATACCGCATTGGCGATCGAAGCGCTGCTCTGTGAATGCCCCGTGGTGTTTTTGCCCAATCCTTATATGGATCGCATGATCGGGCTGCGTGAGCTCGGTTCCGACGGCATTGCATGGGGAACGGCGGACGAGGATGTGGCGCGCGCGACGCGTACTGTCCACGACGCGAGCCAGCGTTATCTAGCGCTTTTTTCGGCTATCAGGACAAAATTGCCGGAATTTGTCGCGCAGACACAAGCGGCCGCGGATCGGCATCCGTATGTCAGCCCCATAGTGACGCCGCAATGCAGCGATCCAAACGTCTTTATCTGGTTTGGCGCCAATTGCACGAAAACCCGTTACGTGCTGCTGGATATAGGGTTTCTGGCGACGGCGAAGCTTGCGGTAAAAAAAATCATGAGATATTTTTCTCGTTTAGCAAGCCGATAACCATAATCAATGGACAATCTGTTAATGGATGGCGCAGAACCATTACTTACGATATGCATCCCTACGTATAACCGCGGTGACCGCGTCTATTCTTTGGTATTGTACCTGTTGGAACATATCATTCCGAGGCATCGGAGTGCCGTAGAGCTATTAGTGGTGAATAATTGTTCTACCGACGACACCTCGTCATTGCTTTCTCCTTTGGTTGCCAGGGGTGTGACGCTCATTCAGCGCGAAAAACATCTGCCCAGCGCAGAGGCCAATATGTTCGCTTCGGTGGAGCTCTGCCGGGGGCGTTACATCTGGTTTCACGGCGACGATGATATACCGGTGCCGCAAACAGTTGACTGGTTACTCGAAGCGCTGGCCTCTGATGACGTGGATATGTTTATCACCAACAGCATTTCCATCGATACACAGGGCGTAACCATTACGGATCGCTTGCTTAAAATGAATGCTTCTCACATTGACGTGAGCGGGGGCGACATCGTGTTTGCCTGCGGTTTCTTGCATGTGCTCGCGGGCATATCGGGGCTGGTGTTTCGGCGGTCGATGGCCGATATGACTGCGGCGCGCGAAATCTCCGGCCTGCAGGAAATATATGCCCACGTCGCCTGGCTGATCCACTGTTTTTCC
>DAICZK010000095.1 GCA_027311185.1 Sulfuriferula sp. | reverse complement strand
GTCTCATAGTGCTGATAGCCGGCCAGAGCGAGGCGATCTTCTATCATGATCTGCATATCGGCGGACAGGTCGTCGTCGGGCAAGTCGGGCGGCTGGGAGTGAAATGGGGTGTTCGGCTCCAGCGTGAGGTGGTAGCACGACAGATGCGGCGGCCGGTAGCTCAACGCCGCCGTCAAATCCAGGTTTGCTTCGCGGAGCGTCTGCTGCGGCAGGGCATACATTAAATCGAGATTGTAGTTGTCGAAAATGTCGGCCGCGATGGCAACGGCGTCGTGCGCTTCGTGCGCATCGTGGATACGTCCGAGCGCCTGCAGATGCCCGGCGTTGAAGCTTTGAACGCCTAGCGACAGGCGATTGATGCCGGCGGCTTTGTATTCCCGAAATCGCGCCGCCTCGACGGTGCCGGGATTGGCTTCGAGCGTGACTTCGGCGAAAAACTCAAGCCGGGTCAGGCTGCGCACCATTGCCAGGATCTGGTCGATGGCCGTAGCGGAAAACAGGCTGGGTGTGCCGCCGCCGAAAAAAATGCTGTGGATGCTGCGGCCCCAGATCAAGGGCAATGCGCTTTCCAGGTCGCGGCTCAGGGCTTCGACATAACGTTGTTCTGGGATTTCGCCACGAGCGCTGTGGGAGTTAAAATCGCAATAAGGGCATTTTTTTACGCACCACGGAATATGGATATAGAGCGATAGCGGCGGCAGAGAGGTAAGCGGATAGGCCAATGACATGATCAGGCAAGTTGCGTAGCGAGCTTTGCCAGGGCAAGCCCACGATGGCTCTGCGCATTTTTTTCCGCTGGCTCCAGCTCCGCCGCAGTCCGCCCCAGTTGGGGAATGAAAAAATGCGGGTCGTAGCCAAAACCGTTGGTGCCGCGCGCGTCGTCGATGATCTGGCCGTGCCAGCGTCCCTCGGCGATCAGTGGCTGCGGGTCGTCGGCATGACGCAGATAGACCACCACGCAATAATAATAAGCTTTGCGCTGCGGGACGCCGCGCAAAGCCGAGATCAGCTTGGCGTTATTGGCGCTATCCGACCTGGGGTCGCCTGCATAGCGCGCAGAATGGACTCCGGGTGCGCCGCCCAGGGCGTCGACGCAGAGACCGGAATCGTCGGCCAGCGCGGCAATCCCGCTCAGCCTGGCGGCGTGGCGGGCTTTTGCGATGCTGTTTTCGATAAATGTCGGATGCGGCTCCTCCGCCTCGGGGATAGAATAATGCGATTGCGGCGTCAGCGTGTAGCCCAGAGGCGACAGCACGGACTCAATCTCGCGCAATTTGCCGAGGTTGCCACTGGCGATGACGAGGTTGCGATTCATTAACTGGCCAGCACCGAATGTTGCAAGGTAATCAGCTGGGCGATGCCCTGCTCGGCCAGATCTAGCAGCGCGTCGAGCTCGCGACGGCTGTAGGTCGCACCTTCCGCGGTGCCTTGCACTTCGACCAGACCGCCGTTGCCTGTCATCACTATGTTCATGTCGGTGTCGCAGGCGGCGTCCTCTTCGTAATCCAGATCCAGCACCGGTGTGCCTTGATAAATGCCGACCGAAACCGCAGCGACGAAATCGCGTATCGGGGTCGTGCTTAGCAGCCCTTGCCGCAGCAAATGGCTAATCGCATCGTGCGTGGCGACAAAGGCGCCGGTGATTGCAGCGGTGCGCGTGCCGCCGTCAGCCTGAATGACATCGCAATCAATGTGCAAGGTGCGCTCGCCCAGCATATCGAGGTCGATGGCGGCGCGCAACGAGCGCCCGATCAGCCGCTGTATCTCTTGCGTACGCCCGGACTGTTTGCCGCGTGCGGCCTCCCGGTCCATGCGCGTGTGGGTCGAGCGCGGCAACATGCCATATTCGGCCGTAAGCCAGCCCTGATTTTTACCCTTGAGGAAGTTGGGCACCTTGTCTTCCAGGCTTGCCGTACAGATGACTTGCGTATCGCCGCAGCATATGAGTACGGAACCTTCGGCGTGTCTGGTGTAATGCCGCGTGATGGTGATTTCGCGTAATTGTGCGGGATGTCGCTGGTTGGGTCGCATGGGTTTCCTTATCGATTATCGTCGGAGAATTTCTTGATCGTGTTCTGTATTTCCGCGATGACGCGCTCGACCTCGTCTTCGGCGAGATCCGCAGCGCTGGGGACGAACACATCCATTTTGGTGGTGAATGTATTGACTGGCATGGCGACGGTGGAAACCGCCTGACCGTCGTTAACTTGATGCGATTCCCAGGTTACGCCGATCGCCGACAGATTGTCGCCGTGCCGCCCTGCACGCAGTTCGGCGTGATCCATGAGAAACTCGATGGCGCGCGCCAGTGGAAACTGTTTCAGCGTTGTTGCAATCTGCTCGGTGGTGAGCTGGCTCCATAAACCGTCCGTGCAAATCAGGATATTGTCCCGTTCGGTCAACGGAATAGGTCGCGATAATTCGATTTCCGGCACCAGATAACCGCCCAGGCAATTATAAACCTTGTTGCGCTCCGCGTGGTTTTTCATCTCCTCTTCGGTGATTAAACCCTCATCGCAAAGTTGCTGCACCGTCGAGTGATCGTGAGTGCGGCTGACCAGACCGTTGTCGCTGAACAGATAGAGCCGCGAATCGCCGACATGCGCCCACCATGCGGTATCGTCCTGAATCACGCAGGCGACACAGGTTGTGTGTGGGGCTTCGGCCAGATTTTCCTTGCGCGCGTAATCGTTGATGGAGTCGTGCGCCCGCTGTATCGCGCCATACAGGAAGCTGGTCGGATCACGCAGTTTGGGGCGTGTGTGCCGCTGGAACGCCTCGGCGAGGATTTTAACGGTGAGCTGAGCCGCGATTTCGCCGTGTAAATGTCCGCCCATGCCATCGGCAATCACCATCAGTAACGCGTCGCGGCTATAGGAATAGGCGATACGATCCTGATTGTAGCGGCGTCCGCCTTGGCGGCTGGCTTGATAGATAGAAAAACGCATGGCGCAGGTCCTGAAATATTTAGAAAATATCTTTGTATAAGGTATTGCGGATACTCTTCAGCAGTGTGGGCGGCTTGATAATCAGATCCGTCGTTTCCATGATGGCCTTTTGCAGCGCGAAAACGCTCTGCGGGCGCGCCAGATGGTCGAGTTGCAGGCAGGCGTCTATAATTGCGAGCAGCTCGGGGGCATATTTGCCGCGCCACGATTTAACGGCTGGCAAAAGTTTGTCGTTGGTGAGACGGGCGTCGGCAGCCGCCGGCGCGCCGCCCGCCAGGCACGCATACATGGTCGCCCCTACGCTGTAAATGTCGGTCCATGGCCCCAGCAGGGTCGGGTCTGTGTACTGTTCCGGGGCGGCGAATCCCGGAGTGTACATGGACATCAGCTTGGGTTGTTCGGTCGCGATGGTTTGGCGGGCCGCACCGAAATCGATCAGCACGGGCGAACCGTCCATGCGGATGTAAATGTTGGACGGCTTGATATCCAGATGCAGCAGTTTTTGCGTGTGAACTTCGCGCAGGCCGTTTAGCAGTTCGGCAAATATGCGGCGCAGGAACGATTCGCGTATCTCGACACGGTGCGATCGTATGTATTCCTGTAAGGTCTTTCCGCGTTCATAGCGCATGACCATGTAGACCGTGTCGTTCGCGCGAAAAAAGTTTTCCACGCGAACCACATTAGGGTGCAGAATGCGCGCAAGAGAGCGGCCTTCTTCGAAAAAGAAACGCATGCCGTAGCGGAAAGACTGGAGGTTGGCGTCGGTGATGGGCACGACCGCATCGTTCTCGCCGCGCCGCACCAGATTGGCCGGAAGGTATTCCTTGATTGCGACCGCCCGATCGTTGACGTCATAGGCCAGATAAACCAGACTGAAACCGCCGCCGCCGATTTTGCGTACGATGCGGTAATCCATGAGCTGGTAACCATTGGGTAGGGCGTGATTAGATTGGGCAGACATGCAGCGTATATCGTGACTTGACGAATCCATGTGAATTTGTCAGGCCACTTTAACATAAAGTAAAGGGTATTTAGTGATGAATAGTATGACAGGTTATGCGGCGGTAAGGGGCGAATTCGCCGGTCAGCATTTAAGTCTGGATTTGCGAGCTGTGAATTCCCGTTATCTGGAAATCGTATTGCGCGGCGGCGATGAGTTGCGTCCGATAGAATCCGTGCTGCGCGAGCGCATTCGGGGGCGCGTTGTTCGAGGTAAGCTGGAGTGTCGTATTGCGTTGAGCCCGGCAGCCAAGTCGGCTGGCGACGTACAACTGAATTCCGGCTTGCTCGAGCAGTTGGCGCAATGGTTGCTGCAAATCCGGCAGCATCTGCCCGATGTGGCGCCCTTCACGGCGGCAGAAGTGCTGCATTGGCCGGGAATGCTCCCGCCGCAGATCGAGCAGCCAGGTCTGCAGGAGGCTAGTCTCGCACTGCTCGATCAGGCTTTGTCCGCATTTGCGGCAAGCCGCCAAAGAGAGGGGGCGAAGCTCGCCGATTACCTGTCAACCCGGCTTGATAGCATGGAATTGCAGATTGTCGAGATTGCGCCGTACTTGCCCCAATTGATCGCAGCCTATCAGCAAAAACTCAGGCAGCGATATCTCGACCTGATGGCGGATGCAGATGACGACAGGGTGATGCAGGAACTCGCACTGTTTGCCCAGAAAATAGACGTGGACGAAGAGCTGTCGCGTCTGCGGGCGCATATCGAGGCCGTACGCCTGATTTTGCGGCAAGAAGGCGCGGTCGGCAAGCAGCTCGATTTCATGATGCAAGAACTCAATCGCGAGGCGAATACGTTAGGGTCGAAATCCGTCAGCGTGGAGACAACTCGTGTAGCGATGAATCTGAAAGTGCTTATCGAGCAGATGCGCGAACAGGTGCAGAATATCGAATGACTCGCCGGGGCGCCGGACGGCTGCCCCAGGCTGGTCGCTCAGCGCTCAGGGTTTGCCGTAATTCACCGGCAGGAATTGCAGGCTGCCCCAGGGGAAGCCGTTCAATACCGCGTAATTGGGCACGCCATTGAACAGCGCGACGTAAGGGTCGGGCTGACCGAGTTGCGTATACGAGAGCGAGTTCTCGAAACGGATGGAGATAGCGCCCGCCGTATCCCAGTCGACGAAACCGTATTTTTGCGCGGCCTTGGCGATCATCTTGCCCACCGGCGTCATGTTGAGCGCATCGACATTGATGCTGGGGTCAAGGCGAAAGCGCGTGCCTTCAGGGATGCGGTTGGGGGCATTGGTCGGGTTCCAGCCGTCCGAACGTTGCGCCGGCCACGACAGCACCGAATACGCGGCCTGGTCGACCAGCGCGATGCCGATGGCATGGTTGATCACGCCGCTTTTGAGTTCCTCGGCAGTCACCTGGCCGCCCATGAACGGCAGTCCCGTCGCGGTGGTGCCGTAACCGCCCTGCCAGATGCCGTTGCTCTGCGATACATTGGTCATCTGCCCGCCCCAGCATGCCTGCCACTGGCCGTTGACCTGGCGCGTCTGCCAGAATTCCCACAGGGTATTGGTGGAAGGCTGGTAGACGGTCATCTCGCCATCGGTGCCGGCGGAGGGCGTCGCATAGGATGGGATAGGCACGGCGGTCCATTGCGCCTGCAGGTTCGGGTCGAGGTAGCCCTTGTTCTGACAGTCCCAGACCTGTACCCGAGTGGTCGGGGTCGTTGCGTCGGCAGTGTAAACGGGGCTTGCATAGGAGGTGGTGTTGATGTCTACGTCCTGGTAATACGCGGCGACCTGGCGCTGAAACTCGGCGGCGTAATTGGCTGAGTTGGGGTCTAGCGTCACGTTCGTCGGGATGGGCGTGTACCAAAAACTCGTGCTCGCGAAAACTCCTCGGCTGGC
>DAICZK010000094.1 GCA_027311185.1 Sulfuriferula sp. | reverse complement strand
GTCGGAGGGGGCGGTGCTTGCATTTATATCTTAAAAGGAATAAATTATTGCCATGGTGGATCGCGCAAAACAGCTCATATGGATCGGAAGCAGCAAAAAGGACCTGCTATCATTGCCACTCGATGTACGGAAGTTTTTTGGACACGCTTTGGACTTCGCGCAACGCGGCGATCAGCACGACGCGACAAAGCCGCTCAAGGGCTTTGGCGGTGCCGGCGTCCTTGAGATCGTCGAGGACGATGCCGGCGGCACTTACCGGGCTGTCTACACGGTGAAATTCGCGGCAGCGGTGTTCGTGTTGCACTGTTTCCAGAAGAAGAGCAAGAGCGGAATCGCTACGCCGAAAAAGGACATGGACATTATTCGCGCCAGGCTGAAGGTGGCTGAGGTGCTGACAAAGGAGCTACAACATGGATAAGCGCGTGATTGAAGGCGTCGAGATCGAAACAAGCTTGGGCAACGTCTTTGCCGACCTCGGTCTGCCCGATGCCGAGAAGCTCAAGATCAAGTCCGGCTTGGTGATCGAGATCATACGCGCCGTGCGTCGTCTCGGCCTGACTCAAGAAGAAGCTGGCCGGCGCATGGGTATTCCGCAACCGAAGGTGTCGGGGATGATACGTGGCGACTTCGCCAACCTCTCCGAGCGCAAGCTGATGGAGTGCCTGAATCGGCTCGGCTACGACATTGAGATCCAGGTACGGCCGGCGGCCGAGCCGATCGGGCATCTGACGCTTGCGATCGCCTGAACATGGTGTTTTTATGGTGCGGCTCATGAGGGTTGTTGCTAATTTGATGTAAACATTATATTTTTCTCGCTCATTGATAATTGAGTGGGAGTGATCCCAGTTTCGGCGTATTGGAACCGGAAACGGGAATTATTCACCAATGATCTTGACCAGCACCCGTTTCGGACGTCGGCCATCGAACTCGCCGTAGAAAATCTGTTCCCAGGGCCCGAGATCGAGTTTGCCCGCGGTGACGGCGACGACGGTTTCTCGCCCCATGATCTGGCGCTTGATGTGGGCGTCGGCGTTGTCCTCTCCGGTGTCGTTGTGGCGGTAGGCCGATACCGGTTCGTGTGGAGCGAGACGTTCGAGAAATACCTCAAAATCGCGGTGCAGGCCTGATTCGTCGTCGTTAATGAATACCGACGCGGAAATGTGCATGGCGTTAACTAGCACCAGTCCTTCGCGGATGCGGCTTTCCCGGATGCAGGCGCTGACCTGGTCGGTGATGTTGACGTATGCGCGGCGGGTCGGAATCGTGAACCAGAGTTCCTTGCGGAAGTGTTGCATGGGCTTTCTCCTGGAGACGGGTAATTGCGGGTTGGGTTTCCTGATGGCTTGCTGTCAACCTGATGCAAGATGGTTAAATGGCTGGCACTGCATCCCGGTAAACCTGGCTTCAAGCGCATCCAGAAATGCGCGCGTGCGCGCCGGCATTAATCGGCGGCCGGGAAACACAGCCCATGCCGTAACGGTGGGGAGCGTCCAGTCTGCCAATATTCGCACTAATCCGTCATTGTTTACATAGGGTTCCGCCAAGTGATCCGCCAGCGTGGCGATTCCTGCGCCGGATAACGCCAGATGCGCCAGTAACGCTGGCGAATTGCTCGTCGTGCGCCCGGGAGGTATGCCGGTCCAGTACTCGTCAGCACGTTTGAGGCGCCACGGCACGGGTTCTCCAATACGGGCACAAGCAGATGCAAGGTGTCTTGGCCCATGAACGTCTCTGGTTCAGCCGGTACGCCACGATGTTTAAGGTAATCGGGGGAAGCGTATATACCGCCGAAAACACCGCCACGCGTCGCGCTGCCAGCGAGGCATCGTCCGCCAAATCACCCATACGAATCGCCACATCGAAATTTTCGCCGATCAGGTCGACTCGGCGCGGTGATATATCTACTTCAAGAATGGAACAATTATATCCATTTTAACGCTTTATGCGCGAACTTTGGAACGAGTACAGTAGATTTTTTACTGACAACGCGAAGGTATGACATCATGAAAATCCTGCAAATCAGCTCCAGTGTTCGTGGCGAAAATTCCTACTCCACTCAATTGGCCTACTTACTGGTTGAGCGCCTGATTGCCGCCCGGCGGAGCGTGGATGAAACAGAAGTTGCGGTTCGCGATTTGGGGCGCAGCCCTCATCCGCTACTGGATGGCGCAACATTACAGGCTTTGTTTACCGTTACAGAACTCCGTACGCCCGAGCAAGCAGCCCGAGTGGCGCTGGATGACGCATTGATAGAAGAAATCCAGTCGGCCGATATCGTCGTGCTGGGCGTGCCCATGTACAACTTTGGCGTACCTGCCCAACTAACCCGGATTTTGCATAAATTGACGCGCGCCCTCACTTGTCTATTGATTGATATGAAAGATTTTGTTCAGTCGGGCGTATGAATCACTACGCCACTCCTTCTCAAAACTTCCCTATCAATCAATATCCTGCGCGATCATCACGCGAATTTATGCAAAATCCGGGCTAAGTCAGTCAGGATGTCATATCCAAGCACTCGCGTTTGTTCTTGATCTTGGCCCACTCGTCGGCATCTGCCGGGGCGTCTATTTTTTCCGTGATCAGGGGCCATAGCTTGGCTAACCGGGCATTAAGTGCGATGAACTCCAGCTGGTCGTCGGGCACGTCGCTTTCGGCAAATATCGCCCCTATCGGACACTCCGCTACGCATAAGGTGCAGTCGATGCATGCCTCTGGGTCTATGGCCAAAAAATTAGGACCCGCCACAAAACAGTCTACGGGGCAAACCTCCACACAATCGGTATATTTGCAGCGGATGCAAGCCTCGGTCACCACATAAGCCATCTAAACTTCCTTAAAAAAATTGATTACGATTCGATTGAATGTTACCCAAAAGTTTTTGGCGCCGTGATCCGGGAACGAAAATTACTTATCGGCCACGGCGCCGTAGCGTCAGGCCAAGCGGACCGACAAGCTATCTTCAAATCCATCCTTACAAAACGCATCGCCCTTGGCGCCAGCATTCTTTGCGTTGGTTTTTTCCCGGAAGGCGGCTCCGACCAGCAATATCGCCGGCCCCTCCACCTCCCAATCGCGAGCCTGCGCAAGTTCGGCCAGCGTCGTGCGGATATGCCTGCGCGTGGGCAGGCTAGTGTTGGCGACGATAGCCGCCGGCGTCGCTGCGGGCAAGCCATGCGCTTGCAACGTCGCAGAAAGTTCCACCGCATTACCCAGGGACATATACAAAGCCAGGGTATCCGTCGCGCTGATTCCCCGGACCCAACCGGTCGGTTTCTGACCCACGCCCATCCTCGGTGTCGCAAACGTGACAGATCGGCTCAACCCGCGCTGAGTCAGCGGAATGCCGAGTTCCGCGCTGGCGGCCAAGGCAGCGGTCACACCCGGAACGATCTCGTACGGGACGCCATGTTGCTCCAACGCGGTTATTTCTTCCTGAACGCGCCCGAACAGCATAGGATCTCCGCCTTTGAGGCGAACCACTATCCGATATTGCAAACTCGCTTCCACCAGGCTCCGGTTGATAAAACGCTGGTCGGTAACTATGCCTCCGCAGCGCTTTCCCACCGGCACTTTCCTGGCGCACCCCGCCAGCGCCACGGTTTCCGGATGAACCAGCGCATCGTAAAAAACGATGTCCGCACGCGCCAATACTTCGGCGCCTCGGATCGTAATCAGGTCGGGGGCGCCCGGCCCGGCGCCAACAAGGTACACGATACCGGCCATGGGCTACCTTTCTTCCAACGCGGTTTCCCGGTTGGCATCATCTTGCGGCAAAGCAGCCCTGTCTCTGCAAATCAGACCTGCCGCCACTGTACCGTTCGTTGCCGGATCAATGACGATGAATCCACCCGTTACCCGATTATGCTCATAAGCGTCCCACACTAAGACCTGTTGCGTCTTGATCGATACCCTGGCAATTTCATTCGTCTTGAGGCTGCCTGCGTTACCATGATGCGCCAGGGTGTTGACGTCGACGGTGTAATGCAACGACTGAATCGCTGCTTTTACGATACGGGTAGTATGTTTGATCAAATAATCTCGCCCTAGATCCATAGGTTTGTCGTCCAACCAGCACAAAACGGCTTCAAATTCGTTCTCGACCCGCGGAAGATGGCCCTGGAATACGGACGTTTCTTCGGACAGCCGGTCGAGTCCATGCACAATCATGTCGCCGTGGCCGATATCGATATCGTCGTCGAGAGTAAGTATTACCGATTGCGGCGCACTGGCTTCGGAGAGTTTGCGGTCATAGGAAGCGTAAATGTCTTTCACTTTCGATGTGCGGCCGCCAGGCATCACCGCAATATCATCGCCGATCCGGACGCAACCCGATTCGATGCGCCCCATGTAACCGCGAAAATCGTGCAAGTCCGGCCCTTGCGGTCGGCTGACCAGCTGTACCGGAAAGCGGAAGTCGCGCAGGTTCAAGGTATCGGCGACCGCAATATTCTCCAGCAGATTCAGCAAGGTGCTACCCTGATACCAGGGCATATTGTCACCCCTTTCAACCACCATATCACCATGAAGCGATGACATGGGAACGAAATGGATGTCGTGCGTCCCCAGTCTGGCGCAGAACTCGATAAATTCGCTCTTGATCTGCTCGAACACCACTTCGGAATAGCCGACCAGATCCATTTTGTTGACAGCTACGACCAAATGGCGGATGCCCAGCAGGTTTGCAATATAGGCATGGCGGCGGGACTGGACGCGAACCCCTTTGCGGGCATCGATCAGGATCACCGCCAGGCTCGCCGTGCTGGCCGCCGTCACCATGTTGCGAGTGTATTGCTCATGGCCGGGAGTGTCGGCGATAATGAACTTGCGCTTGGGCGTGGCGAAATAACGATAGGCCACATCGATGGTAATACCTTGCTCGCGTTCCGCCGTCAGACCGTCGGTCAGCAGCGCGAGATCCACCCCTTCCATACCACGGCGGCGCGTGACGCGCTCGGCGGCATCAAGCTGATCTACGCAAATGGCTTTGCTGTCGTACAGCAGCCGACCGATCAGTGTACTCTTGCCGTCATCCACGCTGCCGGCGGTAATGAACCGGAGCAGGTCCGTCGCAGGGACCAAATTGCGATTTTCATTTATCATTAAAAATATCCTTCTTTTTTGCGTAATTCCATGGAAGCCTCGGATGTCTGATCATCCAGTCGCGTCGCGCCGCGTTCGGTAACAGTCGCCATCGCCGTTTCCCGTATAATCTCTTCGATACATACTGCACGGGATTCCACGGGGCAGGTGCAACTTATGTCGCCTACCGTACGAAAGCGCACTGAGCGCTTTTCCACGACATCGCCTGCAGCGGCTTGCACCAGAGGCGAGACGGGAAGCCACCGGCTCCCGCGGCGAATAACTTCCCGCTCGTGAGCAAAATACAGACTGGGGACTTCGAGGGATTCCTGAGCGATGTATTGCCAGACATCCAGTTCGGTCCAATTGCTGATGGGAAACACGCGCATATGCTCGCCGGGATGGACTCGGGTGTTATAGAGACTCCAAAGTTCCGGGCGCTGATTTCTGGGGTCCCACTGACCAAACTCGTCACGAAACGAGAAAATACGCTCTTTGGCACGCGCTTTTTCCTCGTCCCGGCGCGCGCCGCCGAAGCAGGCATCGAAACCGAATTCGCTTATGGCGTCCAGCAGCGTCACAGTCTGCATCACGTTACGACTTTGATCCGGGCTTTTTACCTGTATCCGCCCCTGATCGATGGAATCCTGTACCAAGCGCACGATCAAGCACTCGCCGAGTTCAGCGGCGCGGCGATCCCGAAACTCGATTATTTCGACAAAATTATGCCCGGTATCAATGTGCAGCAGCGGGAACGGAAATTTACCGGGGCGAAACGCTTTCTCCGCCAGACGCAGCATGACGATGGAG
>DAICZK010000093.1 GCA_027311185.1 Sulfuriferula sp. | reverse complement strand
GTACAGCGCGGCAACCCGGAAATGCAGCGCCGCGCCCAGGAAGTGATCGACCGTTGCTGGCAACTCGGCGCCGACAACCCCATACTCTCGATTCACGACGTCGGCGCGGGCGGCATTTCCAACGCTTTTCCCGAACTGATCGACGGCGCCGGACGCGGCGCGGTATTCCAGTTGCGCGATGTGCCGCTCGAAGAGTCGGGCATGTCGCCGCGCGAAATCTGGTCCAATGAATCGCAGGAACGCTACGTGCTCGCCATTGCCTCTGCGCAGCTGGCGTTATTTAGCAGCCTGTGCGAGCGCGAACGCTGCCCGTTTGCCGTCGTCGGCGTCGCCACCGAGGCGCCACACCTGACGGTCGAAGACAGCCTGCTGACGCAGACGGCTGTCGACATGGATCTGTCGGTACTATTGGGAAAGCCGCCGCGCATGACACGCGAAGTGCAACGGGTGCAACACGCCTTGACGCCGCTTGCTATCGACGACATTGATCCGAGCGAGGCGGCAACGCGCGTATTGCGTTTGCCCAGTGTTGCCTCCAAGGCGTTTTTAATCCATATCGGCGACCGCACGGTAGGCGGCTATACCGCCCGAGACCAGATGGTCGGCCCCTGGCAGGTGCCGGTGGCCGATGTCGCCGTCACCACCATGAGCCACAGGGGTTACGCTGGCGAAGCGTTCGCCGTCGGCGAGCGCGCACCGCTGGCTCTGATTTCGGCGCCGGCCTCAGGACGCATGGCGA
The DNA here is from genome assembly GCA_027311185.1 of Sulfuriferula sp. Classification (GTDB taxonomy): domain Bacteria; phylum Pseudomonadota; class Gammaproteobacteria; order Burkholderiales; family Sulfuriferulaceae; genus Sulfuriferula. Next base: position 5,167 of record DAICZK010000093.1, on the reverse strand, counting down.
TCGCCGAAGCGCTGACCAATCTCGCTGCCGCCCGCATCGAGCATATCGGCGACATCAAACTCTCGGCCAACTGGATGGCTGCGGCCGGTTTTGCGGGCGAAGACGCTGCGCTGTTCGACACAGCACATGCTGTCGCACTGGAGCTGTGCCCGGCCCTGGGCATCAGCATCCCGGTCGGCAAGGATTCCCTGTCTATGCGCAGCGCCTGGCAGGACCAAGGCGAAGACAAGGCCGTTACCGCACCGCTGTCCCTGATTGTGACTGCCTTTGCGCCGACGCCGGACGCGCGCCTGACGCTGACCCCGCAATTACGCACCGATCAGGGCGACACCGATCTGATACTGATAGACCTGGGCCGCGGCCGCAACCGCCTCGGCGGCTCGGCGCTGGCGCAGGTTTACAAGCAAATCGGCGATAGCTGCCCCGATGTCCATTCGGCGCAGCAGCTCAAGGCTTTTTTTACCACGATACAAACCTTGAATGCCCAGGGACAACTGCTCGCCTATCACGATCGCTCCGACGGCGGCTTGTGGGCGACATTATGCGAGATGGCGTTCGCCGGCCATTGCGGCATCACCATCGATTGCAACGAATTCTGCCAGGAGTTTTCCCGCTTCAAGCCCGGCATTGACGAGACGGACGACGATGCCGCCGACATGGCGCCGCCCCCGGACAATACGCCGTATATTTTAGGCGTACTTTTTAATGAAGAAACCGGCGCGGTGCTACAAGTCCGGCGCAGCGATACGGCGAGCGTCATGCAGGCTTTTTTCGACGCTGGATTGCGCAGCGAATTCCATGTCATCGGCACACTCAATCAGGACGATCGCATTACAATTATTCATAACGACCGCGCGGTGCTCGATTTCGAACGTGCGACCCTGTATGGCACCTGGAACGAAACCAGCTACCACATTCAGCGTTTGCGCGACAATCCAGCCTGTGCCGAAAGCGAATTTTCGCAAACTCTTGATCGTGGCGACACGGGGCGGTTTGTCACACTCGGTTTCGACCCTGAGCAGAACATCGTGATCGGCGGCAACCGGCCGCGCATGGCCATCGTGCGCGAGCAAGGCGTCAATGGCCAGGTGGAAATGGCCGCCGCGTTCGACCGCGCCGGTTTCGAAGCGGTCGACGTCACCATGAGCGATATCATTGCCGGGCGCGTGAGCCTGGCCGATTTTCACGGCCTGGCTGCCTGCGGCGGCTTCTCCTACGGCGATGTGCTCGGCGCGGGCGAGGGCTGGGCGAAATCCATCCTGTTCAATCCGCGCGCCAGGCACGAGTTCGAAACTTTTTTCAACCGCAGCGACAGCTTCGCGCTAGGCGTATGCAACGGCTGCCAGATGATGAGCAACCTGCACGAGATCATACCGGGCGCTGAAAACTGGGCGCATTTTTCGCGCAATCAGTCAGAGCAGTTCGAGGCACGCTTCGTGATGGTGGAAGTGCAGCCGTCCCCATCGATTCTGTTTGAAGGCATGGCGGGAAGCCGCATGCCCATCGTGGTGGCGCACGGCGAGGGCTATGCCGATTTCAGCCGAACCGGCGATGCAGGGCGAGTCATTGGCGCCCTGCGCTTTATCGACCATCAGGGCCGTCCGACCGAGGTCTATCCGCTTAACCCCAACGGTTCCGCGCAAGGACTAACCGGAATCACCAGCGAAGACGGCCGGTTCACCATCCTGATGCCGCATCCGGAACGGCTTTTCCGCAATGTGCAGCATAGCTGGCTGCCGGATCGCGGCCAGGAAAACGGCCCATGGCTGCGCCTGTTTCAAAACGCCCGCAAGTGGCTCGGCTGAGGACGGGAAATTCGACATGAGCACGGAAAAAACCACCCCGATCAAGCGTTTCTCTGCTGACGAACTGGCCTTACGCAATGCCGAAATGGGTGTTGACGAGGCGCACTGGTACGAGGAAGAGGAACTCGACCTGCTGGAACAAACCGAGCCTCTGTTGGCCGCCCGTATCGCCCAGCGCCAGGCGCGGATTGAAAACCTGAGGCCGTATGTCGCCTCCGGCATTGCCCCGCCCTTGACCAGAGAGGCGTTAATAGAGGTTCTCGAAGAAGCACGAGCCGTACTGCTACGCGACGGCGGCGATCTGGAACTGGTCGAGATTCAGGATACGACTGTACGGGTCAGGCTCAAGGGCGCCTGCGTAGGCTGCCCCAATTCGGTGCTGGATCTGAAAAACGTCGTAGAAAAAATTGTCCGCCGCACCTTTCCCCAGGTAACCGCTGTACAGAATGTGTACTGAAAATACGTATCAGGGCGCGACGGCAGGCTTGGGAGGCGTAGCAACCGGTTTCGCAGGCGTAAACGATTTTGCGGGCATAACGGGCGATTTAGGGAGACCGGAAACCGGCGCGGGGATTTTCGGGTGGCTCTGCAGCCATTTTTGTTTCACTGCCTGCTGTTTTCTGGGCGGCAGGCGTTTTAGTTTTTTGTAGTTTTCTCTTGCCAGTTCGCGCTGTTCTTTGGTGAGCGAACTCCAGGTCGTCAGCCGCTTCTGGAAACGACGCTGCTGCTGCGGCGTTAACTGCGGATATTTCGCCGCTACCGCCAGCAAACGGGTGCGCTGGAGAACCGACATGCCTGTCCATTTCGATTTTACCGGGGCCAGCACATTTTGTTGCATCGGCGTCAGATTTTGCCAAGCGGGGGCGGCCGCCCAGACGCTGCTCGACAAGCTGGTTAAAATAACCAGCGTGCCTAATAAGCGGATGAGGTATTGACCCATTTACTCAGATGCCCATCCAAATACGCATTGACCGGCAAATCACCGGTTAGCAATTCGGTATCGATGCTGACGGTACTGTCGTCTTTTCCCGAAGAGGATTGCCAGACCGCCGTCGCGCCGCCCAGCGCCATGATCAACAACATGCCCACCAGCACCGTGCGATGCTGCCGCACCCAGTCCACCCAGGCCAGGCTGTGCGCCGATTTGAAGTGCTGCGGGTACGCCCGCTGCGACGCGAGCGCGCAAGCGCGCGCACGCGATATTTGTAGCTTGCTGGTCACTTCGGGACGCAACGAAGCCAAGCCTTTATCCAAAACGGCAATCAGTTCTTTAGCGTAGGTGTCCTCATTCATTTGTCATTCCTTCATATCCTGCAGCAACACGGAAAGCGCGCGCACGGCCCGCGAGCAATGAGTCTTCACGCTACCCTCCGAGCACCCCATCGCCGCTGCCGTTTCCGTTATATCCATCTCCTCCCAATAACGCAGCAGGAAGGCTTCGCGTTGACGTGTCGGCAACTTTTCTATCGCACTTTCGATCAGCGCCAGATTTTTGCCCGTGGCGAGTTGATTCAGGGGGTTCTCTTGCTCGTCGGCGGCCTGTACGTACTCCATGGCCTCCTCGTCGTCGTGGTCATCGCGGCCGGGTGCCAGAAAAGACACCGCGGTAATCCAGAAATTCCTGACTTTCTGACGTCGGTAGTAATCGCGGATCGTGTTCTGCAGTATGCGCTGGAACAGCAAGGGGTATTCTTCAGCGGGAGCGTTTGCGTATTTTTCGGCAAGCTTCATCATCGAGTCCTGTACGATATCCAGTGCCGCCTGATCGTCGCGCACCGCAAAGGCCGCCTGGCGGTAAGCTCTACGCTCCACTTCAGCCAAAAATCGGGCTAGAGCATCCGTACTAGTCACAAGCTTCCTTAAATTCGGGGCGGCAAAAAATACGGTAGCGGCGCGTCAGCTTGTCAGTCCGCCTCAATGTATCGCCATGCCCATCAACGCCAGGGGATTGATGTTTTTTCCCAGCGCAACGCCGAGTTGCTTGGCGAACCGGTTGGCAAATCCTTCCTGCGGCGTGAAATTAACGATTTTTTTAGCATGAATCACATTGCGCGCGACGTAATCCGCGCTGCCAAGGCCGTCGGCTAGACCCAACTGTATGCTTTGTGCGCCGGTCCATACCAGGCCGCTGAACATGTCCGGGGTTTCTTTCAAACGGCTTCCGCGCCCCTTGCGCACCGCGGCGATAAATTGCTGATGGATTTCATCAAGCATCTGGCGGGCGTAAGCAACCTGCTGCGGGTTTAGCGGCGAGAACGGGTCGAGAAAACCTTTGTTGGCGCCGGCTGTCAACAGACGGCGTTCGACGCCCAGCTTGTCCATCGTGCCGGTAAAGCCGAAACCGTCCATGAGCACGCCGATGGAGCCGACCAGGCTGGCTTTATCGACAAAAATCTTGTCGGCTGCGGACGCCACATAGTAACCGCCGGAAGCACAAATATCGTCGACCACGACATACAAGGGAATGTGCGGATAAACTGATCGCAGGCGTTTCATTTCGTCGTAAATCTGACCGGCCTGTACCGGGCTGCCGCCGGGACTGTTAATGCGCAGTATGACCCCCTTCGTGCCCTTATCCTTGAAGGCCGCCTGCAATCCCTTGATGATTTGGTCCGCGCTGACTGCGTTACTGGCAATCGTTCCTTTCAGTTCCACCATAGACGTATGGTCGCCATTGACGTCGATACTATCGCTGCCCGAGCGTTTGATCACGGCGATCACCACCAAAAACAGAAACACGAAACCCAGCAACCTGAAAAATATTCGCCAGTGCCTGGCCGCACGCTGCTCTTTTATTGCAGCCAGCGCTACTTTTTCCAGGATATCGCGTTCCCAGTTACCCGATTTATTTGACTCAGCCATGTTTATTCCCTTTAATTTATTGCCCAGGTGTCCGTATTATCTCAGGCGTGCGCGCTTAACCATTGTGACAAATCAACAAAACTCTCCGCAATATGCAAAGGTGCAAAACTTTGCAAAATCTGCTTGTCATGTGCCCCGTAACTGACCCCGACGCAGGCAACCCCGGCATTCTGCGCCATGGCCAGATCATGGCTGGTATCGCCGATCATTAACGTGCGCTGCGGCGCCACCCCGCAAAAATCCATTAATTCCATGATCATGGCCGGGTCCGGCTTGGAGACGCTTTCGTCGGCGCAGCGCGTGGCATGAAAATAAGGCCGCAACCGGCTCTGATCCAGTGAGCGCTCCAACCCCGCGCGATTTTTGCCGGTGGCAACAGTCACTTGGTGACGGGCCTTGTGCAGCCGCGGAATAGTGTCTGCGACACCGTCAAACAGCTTGATCAGCCGATCCTGCCGCAAAAAATGATAGCGATAGCGCTCAATCAGGCGCGGATACTC
>DAICZK010000092.1 GCA_027311185.1 Sulfuriferula sp. | reverse complement strand
GCAGCAGGGCCTGCGCGAAGCACAGGTGCCTGGCCGGTTTCAGATCGTGCCCGGGCGGGGGCAGCGGATTCTCGACGTTGCGCACAACCCCCACGGTGCTCGCGCACTGGCGCAGAATCTGGCGCACCGCCCGGTGGCGGGCAAGACCTATGCCGTGTTCGGCATGCTGGCGGATAAGGACGTGGCCGGTGTGGTTGCGGCCATGGCAGCCGAGGTCGATATCTGGGTGATCGCGGATCTGCCGGTTGCGCGCGGCGCAACGGCGGCGGCATTGCAAACAATTCTGACGCTAGCGAACGCGCGCACGGTGATTGCCGCGGCGACGATCGAGCAAGCGTGGAATTGGGCCTGTGAACAAGCGGGGGAAAATGATAGAATATGCGTCTTCGGTTCTTTCCACACCGTCGCTGCGGTATTGCGATTGATAGCCGTCTAATCGGGAAGCTCATGCATGGCCATTCAAGTCACCTCTGAGGAACGATTGCGATTGAAGATACGCGCGAGGCAACGCCTGCTCGGCGCCATCGTGCTGCTCGTGAGCATGGCGATCATTCTGCCTTTGCTGCTCGACCAGGCGCCGCGACCGTTAAGCGCCGATGTCGTGATCGATATGCCGCAATCCGCGGTCGCACCTGCCAAACCGGTTACCCCCGTTGCCGAAACGAGTGCTGGCGCGCCGCAGCCTGTCCCAGCGGCGAACGGCCACGACAATCACGCGTCGCCAGGCGTGGCGGTGCGCAATGACACAAGTACGCACGCGGCGCCCGCTACCGTCGCGCCCGTGGCGGAACTGCCTGCCCTCGCAAATGAAATCCCCGACCAGAAGGCTGCCAGTACTCAAAATAAACCGCATGCAGCGCCCGCTACCGCAACGCCTGAAAAAATAGTGCGCAAGACAGCGCAGACATCTGCGCCTACGGATGCGAAACCGGTAAAACAGGCCGACGTTCACGCGCATTACGTCGTGCAGCTCGGCGTGTTCAGCGATGCCGCCAATGTGCGACAGTTGCGTGCCCGGCTCAAGGCGGTCGGCGTGACGACTTATACCGAGTCTCGGCCCGGCGGGTCTACCCGGGTCAGGGCTGGGCCTTATTCCACTCGCGCGGAAGCCGACAAAACCCTGGCCAAAATCAGCATGGCGGGAATCCAGGCGCAGATCGTGTCACTGCCGCATCAGGGTAAATGAGTGAATAATCTGGATTTTGGCGTCCTCGGTATTTTTGCTGTGTCGATACTGCTGGGTCTGCTGCGCGGAGCTGTCAAAGAAGTGTTGTCGCTGCTGGCCTGGCTGGTGGCCTATTTTGCGGCCAAAAGATTTGCCGGCATCGCGGCGCAGTGGATGCCGACACAACTCGATAATCCGGGGTTGCGCCATATGGGCGGATTTGCACTGGTGTTTGTGGTCGTGATGGTGGCTGCCATGCTGGTGAGTCTGTTGTTATCGGCTTCACTCAAGGCAGCGGGGCTAGGCATGACCGACCACTTGCTGGGAATGTTTTTTGGTGCGTTGCGCGGCCTGGTCGTGGTGCTGGCGCTGGTGTTATTGGCGGGGCTGACGACATTGCCGCGTACGGAGTTCTGGCGGCACTCCCTGTTTGCTCCTTATCTGGTCAAGGGCGCAGTCATGGTGAGATCGTGGCTACCCATTGATTTCGTTAAACATATACAGTTTTAGGGTACTCCTTATGTGCGGCATAATTGGCATTGTTTCTCATACACCCGTGAACCAGATGCTCTATGACGGTTTGCTGGTATTGCAACACCGTGGTCAGGATGCGGCGGGGATCGTGACGGCCGAAGGCAATGTATTTCACATGCACAAGGATAATGGTCTGGTGCGCGACGTGTTTCGTACTCGCGATATGCGTAACTTGCTGGGTAATGCAGGCATCGGTCATGTGCGCTACCCCACGGCGGGGAATCCGGCGGCAAGCGCCGAAGCGCAGCCTTTTTATGTCAATTCGCCATTCGGTATCGTTCTCGCGCATAACGGCAATTTAACTAATGCCGACCAGCTCAAGGAAGATCTTTTCCGGCTCGATCTTCGTCACGTCAATACCAGTTCCGATTCCGAGGTATTGCTCAATGTGTTGGCGCACGAACTGGTTGCGGTCGGCAATACGCCGTTACTGACGGTGGATCGTATCTTTAATGCAGTGAGCGGCGTGCATCGTCGTTGCCAGGGGGCTTATGCGGTGGTCGCGATGATCGCCGGTTATGGTCTGCTCGCGTTTCGCGATGCTTACGGTATTCGCCCGCTGGTGATCGGCACTCGGCAGACCGCGACGGGCGTGGAGTATATGGTTGCGTCCGAGAGTGTAGCGATAGACGCGCTCGATTTTAAACTGTTGCGCGATGTGGCGCCGGGCGAGGCCGTCTATATTGATGGCGCGGGTCGACTGCACAGCCGGCAGTGCGCTGAAAAACCGCAGTCTTTCCCTTGCATTTTTGAGTATGTTTATCTTGCGCGGCCCGATTCCGTCATTGACGGCGTGTCGGTATACGAAACGCGTCTGCGCATGGGAGAGAGGCTGGCCGAAAAAATCCGTCGCCAGTGGCAGCATCTGGACATCGATGTGGTGATCCCTATACCGGATACCAGCCGCCCGAGCGCGTTGCAGTTGGCGAATGTGCTAGGTTTGTCCTACCGCGAAGGATTTATCAGAAACCGTTATATCGGCCGTACTTTTATCATGCCGGGGCAGGCGATGCGCAAAAAATCGGTGCGCCAGAAGCTCAACGCGATCGGGATGGAATTCAAGGACAAGAATGTGCTGCTGGTCGATGACTCCATCGTGCGCGGCACCACCAGCCGGGAAATCGTGCAGATGGCGCGGGACGCGGGCGCGCGCCAGGTTTACTTTGCCTCGGCTGCGCCCCCGGTGCGTTATCCGAATGTTTACGGTATCGACATGCCCAGTCGGCAGGAGTTGCTCGCGACCGGGCGTACCGACGACGAGATCGCGCGCGAGATCGGCGCCGATGCGCTGATTTACCAGGATATCGACGCGTTGATCGAGGCCGTGCGCGAGATCAACCCTGCTCTGGTGCATTTTGATACATCGTGTTTTAACGGCGCCTATGTGACGGGCGACATTACGCCGGAGTACCTCAATCTGATCGAATCCTTGCATTGCGGTGCAGGCAAGGAAGGTCAGAGCGCCGAAACATTGCAACTGGATTTGAATCTGGGCGCCGGGTTGCGGTCGTATTGAGCCGCCGCCTCGATCACGACCGGGCCGTGCGACTTCGGTTTTTGAGCGAGGCGTCCTGTGCTATCGGAACGGTTTAATGAGCGACCCGCGTGACGCCGTTGCTGCTCAGAATCTGCACCCGGTCGCCGGGATAGAAGGGAACGTCCGCGCCCTGGGTAATGGCAATAATGCGCCCGGAATCGAGCTTGACGGTAATTTCCAGACCTTTTTGCGAACTGACCTGATTCTGGATGGCCGAACCGCCTACGCCGCCCAGCACCGCGCCTAAAACCCCGCCTGCAATCCGGCCGTTTCCGCCGCCCACCTGACTGCCCGCAAGGCCGCCCACCGCTGCGCCCGCGAGCGCCCCAATCGGCAGATTGTTGTTGTCTTGTATGTTGACCTGACGAACGTTCGTTACTACCCCGTAGCTGACTTCCTGCACCGAGCGCGTCTGCGCGCCGTTGTAGTCCGTGCTGCCCACGTTACTGGCGCAACCCGCGAGGCTCAGTAAGCCGATCAGGCTCAGGGACAAGATATGGTTGATTTTCATCTACGACTCCATGGTAATAGGTTATGTTTGATAATGACCGGGTCTTTGTAATTGGATTTAACCGTCAACTCGGATCATACCCAAATTCGTCGCGAAATAGTTGATTGATTTCGCCGGGTGTCGGCGCATGGTTCTGGCCGCCGCGCGATGCGATCTTGATCGCTCCCATCACAGAGGCCAGCCGGCCCGTGGTGAGCCAGTCCATGCTCTCGATGATGCCGTGGAGCAGCCCCGCCCGGTAAGCGTCGCCGCAACCCGTCGGGTCGAGCACGTTTTGCGCGCGAGCGCAGGGAATGTTTAGCGTTTCGCCTCCGGTATGAATCTGCGACCCTAGCTCGCCGCGCGTGACGATAAAGGCACGAACCTGTTGCGCGAGTTGCGCGATGCGCTTTCCGGTGCGATTTTGCAGCAACTCCGCCTCATAATCGTTGACGGCGACGTAATCGGCCAATTCGACGAATTGCATGAGTTCCGTGCCGCTGAACATCGGCAGGCCTTGCCCCGGGTCGAAAATGAAAGGGATATTTGCGGCATGCATTTCCGCTGCGTGTTGCAGCATGCCGTTGCGACCATCGGGAGAGATAATTCCGATGCGATTATCACCCGCCTGATCGACATGATTAAAATGCGAAAAATTCATCGCTCCGGGGTGAAACGCTGTGATCTGGTTATCGGCCAGATCGGTCGTGATGAAAGCTTGCGCCGTAAACGTGTCGGGCACCTGAGAAATGTGCTGGCGGGCGATTGTGTGCCGATCGAGATGCGCCGCATAAGGGGCGAAATCGTCGCCCCAGGTGGCCATGATTTTCGGGTTTGCGCCCAGCAGTTTCATGTTGTAGGCGATGTTGCCGGCACACCCGCCAAATTCGCGGCGGAGCTCGGGCACGAGGAACGATACATTCAGCAAATGGATTTTCTCGGGCAGGATGTGGTTTTTGAAATGATCCTGAAACACCATGATGGTGTCGAACGCCAGGGAGCCGCAAATAAGAGCAGACATTGTGACCGTACAGAGTTGGGAAAATAGCCCGGATTATAACAGGATGCCCGCGCTGCGTAACGGAGCGATTATTTGCCGAGCGCACCTGTTTTCTTAATTATCCTCCGCAATAGCATAATTTCATTAAATGTTCATCGTTTTATCATCATATTGTAGTGATCGAAGGGTAATTTGTAAGTTGACCAGCCACCAGAGATCGGGGTCCCCGGAATGATAAAACCCAGAATGAAAAAACTGATACGTTTAATTTTTTGGAGCACTCCCTTGCTGTTGCAGGCTCACGACGCGAACGCGTGGGGTTTGTATACGCACGTGTTCCTCGCGCAGTGGCTGGTGTGGGGCGTGCCGCTGCTCGATGGGGAATTGCGCCGCGCCGTGGTGCGCTATCCCAAACTGGTCATGGCTGGCGCGTGTTTGCCCGACCTCGCGCTGGTGGGGCCTGCAGTGGGGACGCGCGCGTTCGACCAGACCCATTGCTGGCAAAATGCGCGGACCTTGCTCAATTCAGTGCAAAACGACAGCGAACGGGCGCTGGTCGTCGGCTATTACAGTCATTTGTTTGCCGATGTTGTGGCGCATCATCACTTTGTTCCGGCGCATGAGCGGCTGTGGGTCGACTGGCCGATGTTGGCGCACACTATTTCGGAATGGTCGATGGATGCGCATGTGGCCCCCCATTTAATGGCGACACCGACGCGACTGCTGCGCGATGGCGAGGGCGAAATTGTAGCGTTGATCAGTCGCCATTTTGAGCTACCCGCAGACCAGGCAAGGCGGGCGATGCGCCTGCTCGCGCAGGCCGATTACGGGCTGCGCGGGTCGCGTCTGCCGCAGTTTTTATATCGTAGCGCCAAACGACTGGATAAACAGGTATCGCCGCGTTTTGACTATTTTGTCAGTTCGACTTCGGCGCGCTTTAGCGAATTCAATCGGGTGCTATCGGGCGATTCACCCATTCTGGACGCCAACGGCGGCTCGGCCAAAGTGGCGCAGGCGCGCCTGGATCAGTTCAGTCGCCACCAGATCAAACGTGGTCAACCGCTACCGGTAGATTGCTTTTATGGTTCGGCGGAGCCTCAGAGCGCGCAACTCTGACGTCGCTCGCGGCAGCGTGCGGACGCGCGACGTATCCGTTCAGGCGAGTCGCCTTGATCAATTCTCTGACGTCGCTGAATCGCCG
>DAICZK010000091.1 GCA_027311185.1 Sulfuriferula sp. | reverse complement strand
GCCGCACTCCTTGGTCAGAGGGTCTTCCCACCACCAGCGTCCCGCACGAATATCTTCTCCGATCGCGACAGCCCGCGTACACGGAGCGCAACCGATGCTAGGAAACCCCTGGTCATGCAATTCGTTGTAAGGCACGTCGAATTGATGGAGGTAGGCCCACACTTCTGCATGTTTCCATTCCGCCAAGGGATTGAACTTGTGCAACCGGTTGCCAGCGTCCCACTCGGATAACGGCAAATCCGTGCGCGTTGCGGCCTGTTGCTGGCGTAGCCCGGTGAGCCACGCTTTCTTGTCTCGAAGGGCTCGCTGTAGAGGTTCCACCTTGCGGGTATGGCAGCAAGCCTGGCGCAGCTCGATGCTCTCGTAAAAGCCATTGGGACCGTGCCGGCGAATATAATCCTCAACCGGCAAATCTTGCGGGAAGTAAATCCGTAGCGGCACCTTATGATGACTGATAAGTTCATGCATGAGTCGATGAGTTTCCTCCGGCAAGCGGCCGGTGTCGAGACTGAAAATTTCTATCCCGGGCGCATGTTTTACGATCAGATCAGTCAGTACCATATCCTCTGCGCCCAGGCTGTTGGCAAAAGCGGCTGGCGCATAATCGCGTTCGATATGCTGTAATAATGCAACGGCTGCTTCGATTCTTTGTTCCAGACTCATGTTATTTTTCCTCTTTCGTCAGATTGTCAATCGCCGACCTTGCGCACCGATATTAGCGTGTTAGTGTAATATCACCTTCCTGTTGCGCGGATAAGCCGATACTCGCAACGATCGAACTCGCGTCCAGTTGAGGCGGGGAAGACATACCAGGCAAGTTAAGCCGGGAATCGGCTAGTGCGCAGGCTTGCTCGGCTTCTTTCATCCAGCCATCAATTTCCGTCGCGACAGCGGCAAAGACTTTGTCATCGAACGTCAATTTCAACTGTGCGTAGCGCTCAAGCACGCCATCGAGCTTTTCCGTCAGAGGCTCGAATACCGAATGCTCGCGCCTTAATCCGTTGAGCATCTCTGCCAGATCACTTGTCTTGTGATTCTGTCCCACCAGGAATGCCAGCGCCTGACTGACCAGGCGGGCAATAGCCTCTATGCATTCCAGCGCTTCCCGATACTTGCGCTGAACGGCAAAGGCATTGCGACAATCGCGTTCATAGGCTGCCTCGGAAAATTTCGCGGCTACCGTATCCTGAACCGCGCCGGCGCATTCGCCGCCGCCCAACTGCAACACCTTGAAATCTCCCTGGTATCCATGATCTTTGCTCACCGAGGCAATATCCTGTTCGGAAACGCGCACCAAATCTGCGAGCAGCAGCTCGAAATACCCGTGCTCCCGTTTCCTTGTCCACTCGAAGAACGACTCGCTGGATTCGCCGATGTCCGCATAACCCTGCCGCACCCTTTCGACTGCTTGCTCGATGCGCGCCGCGGGCACCGAAGGGCCTTTGATCGCAAATGCGCCGCCACCGCAACCGTTGCCGCCCAAATACATTTGGTAATGGGGCACCAGCTTGCCATGCATGCGCCGCCCCTCACCGAAAATGCCGATATCGCCGGTTTCCGGTTGGGCGCAACCGTTATGGCAGCCGGAGACGCGTATGCGCAGATCCCGGCTGCCGCCGTTAAGCTTGGGCGCAACGGTCATGGAAGAAGTGATTCCCAACCGGCAAGTGGAAGTGCCGGGGCAGGCCACTACGTCATCGCCAGACTGCGGCCCATGCAGACGCAAACCGTCAAGCCGGACCTCCAACGCCGACAGGAGCGCTTCCGGCACGCTGACCAGCATCAGGTTTTGGTCCTGGGTAGTGCGCACATCGCTTAATCCAAAATCTTCCATCAGCGCGGCGAGTCCCTGTAATTGCCCGGCACCGAGCTGCCATAACGGGACGCTTACGGGAAATACGTACAGCCCTGCTTGTGCTTGCTTGAACAGATGCCGCGGCGCCCCAGGTCCCGGCGCATCGCCGGATTTTCCGCCGTGCCATTGTCCCTTGGGGTAAGCATGGGTGGCCAGGGCCGCCCGGGTACGCTCTAGCTCTTCACGGTATTTCGCCACAAACCCCTCGGCGCCAAAACGGTCGACCAGAAACTTGACGCGCGATTTGGCGCGCTTGGTACGATCGGAATAGCGATTATGGAGGACCACTATAGCTTCCACCACTGCCAGCAAATCTTTTTCCTCTACGAACGACTCCACCACAATGGCCTCGCGGGGCTTGTGTCCCAACCCCCCTCCCGCCAGCACTTTGAAGCCGAAACGTCCCTCCTCGGACCTGACCGCGACGATACCCACGTCGTGCAGCATGCCCTGGGCGCAATCGGACTCGCAACCGGAGATGCTGATCTTAAATTTACGCGGCAGGTTCTGGGTCAGCGGATGACGTAGGAAATGCTCGACTATACCCTGCAAAAAAGGCGCCACATCCGCGTGTTCGCGCTGGCATACCCCGGCCAGGGGGCAAGCAGTGACGTTGCGCACCGTATTGCCGCAGGCTTCTCGCGTGGTCAGGCCGGCTCCAGCCAAGTGGCGCAATACTGCCGGGGTATCCTTAAGCGGCACATAATGAATCTGCGCGTCCTGTCGCGTCGTGATATGCGCCCTGCCTTCCGGCACGTAATTTTCCAAGACTTCCGCTAACGCAACCAGTTGCTCCGAAGCAAGCTTGCCTCCCGGCACCTTGATGCGCACCATATTCACGCCTTCCTGACGTTGTCCGTAGATGCCTTGTTGCAGGCGCACAGCCTGAAAACGGTCGGCATCCATCTCACCGCTCAAATAGGCCTGGAGCGCCCGATCGAAATGATCGACCTCTTCTGTTTTAACTAAATTCATGCCGTTTATGTTCATTGCCATACTCCTTATTTTATTCAAATTATCGCGACAGCATCAACCTGCTGCCAAGAATCAGCAGCATAATTGCCAACATATTGCGCAATACCCGCTCTGAAATTTTCGCGCCCAGATGACTACCTAGAAAAATCCCCGGTACCGAACCCAGCAGCAAACTGCCCAGCAATGCAAAATTAACGGTACCCAGTGCGACGTGCCCCAGCCCAGCCGCCAGGGTGAGCGGCACGGCGTGGGCAATGTCCGTGCCCACCAGCTTGGCCGGGACAATACGCGGGTACAGGAACCACAGTACGACCATGCCCAACACGCCGGCCCCGATAGATGAAATCGTCACCAGCAACCCGAGTACCATTCCCGTGGCGATGGTGGCGACTTTCAGATATTGCGCAGGCAATTCGTAAAAGGTGCCGTCTTTATGACGGGTAATTTTCATCACATACGGCTTGAGCGCCAACACAACCGCGGTCAGCAACAGCGCAACACCCATCACGTCGGCAATCAACGTATTCAAATGTTTCTCATCCAGCGCCAGTCGATGCAACGCCAACATGCACAAAATCGTGGCAGGGAGACTCCCCATGGCAAGAAGCCTGACAATGCGCCAGTCCACCGTTCCGCGCCGTCCGTGCGCAACGCTGCCCACCAATTTGGTGAATGCGGCATAAAGCAGGTCGGTTCCCACGGCTATGCTCGGAGCTACGCCGAACACCAGCACCAGTAAGGGCGTCATCAGAGCGCCACCCCCCATACCGGTGACCCCGACGATCAGACCGACTCCCAATCCCGATACTGTGTAAAGCCAGTTCACATAAAGCCACTGCATGTTTTTTACCGATTTTTTGTAGATGGGATTATATTAACCAGGTTTAATTATAATTAAAAATAATATATAATTATTATTTAATTGCTATTTGTTATATAGATGAAAATTCAACAATTACGCTATCTTTATGAAGTTGCTAGGCAGGGACTCAATGTCTCCTTGGCGGCAGAGAAACTGCACACTTCGCAGCCCGGCGTCAGCAAACAGATACAACTGTTGGAGGAGGAATTAGGCGTCGATATTCTTGTCCGCCACGGCAAGCGGATAACCGGGATCACCGAACCCGGCCAGAAGATCCTGGCTATTACGGAACGTATTCTTCGCGAAACCGAGAACCTGACGCGCGTCGGCGCAGATATCACCGGCGAAACCGAAGGCAGCCTGTCCATCGTCACCACCCATACCCAGGCGCGCTACGCGTTGCCGTCAGTGATCAAGACATTCTCGGCACGGTACCCTGATGTCCAACTGCGGCTGCATCAGGGTAACCCGACCCAGATTGTGGAAATGGCGACATCCGGGGAGGCGGATATCGCCATTGCTACCGAAGCGATTGCTTTATGCGAGGAACTGGTGATGTTGCCGTGTTACCAGTGGAATCGGTGTGTCATTGCCCCTCCGGGTCACCCGTTGCTGACCGACCCCGTGTTGACACTGGAACGCATCGCTGAATATCCGATCATTACGTACGATTTCGCTTTCACTGGTCGCTCTCAGATCAATAAAGCTTTTGCCGAACATAATCTAAATCCCAACGTCGTGCTGATGGCCCTTGACGCCGATGTGATCAAGACCTATGTCGAACTGGGTTTGGGCATCGGCATTGTCGCCAGTATGGCTTACGATCCCCAGCGCGACCGCAATCTGCGCGCTATCGATGCAAGCCATCTTTTCGACCCGAGCACAACCAAAATCGGCATTCGTCGCGGTACCTATTTGCGCGGATATACTTACGCATTTATCGAAATGTTCGCTCCTCATCTCGACCATAGCGTGGTAACCGCCGCGATGAATACGGGGGAGACCGGTGACTAGGAGCCTGTCGGACTTAAAGGAAATCAGCTGCAAATCCGCCTGACCGGTCCATATTTCACCGTTTTTTTGGTCAATAGAACGACTATTGACCTGCAAAACCGGCGAAACCTGCCCTCGCCCAGCCGAATTTTCGCTACGATTCTTCAAGTCCGACAGGCTCCTAGCTTATTTAAGCAAGCCAGCGCAATCGTTCCGCCAGTAAAAGTAGATATCGAAGTCAAAGTAAATTAACGAGGACAACTGCCTGGTTTGTCCAGATGCAAGACAAATCGCCGCACCTTGTTATAATGCCCGCTGATTTGTACCAGGGTTTTCATCGTGTCCGAACGATTTTCCGTATTGCTGCAATATCTGATGCCCAGACGCGCCATCAACGTGCTGGCGGGGAAAATGGCGAATTCCACACATCCCGGCCTCTCGCAATACCTGATCGGCTGGTTCCTGGCGCGCTACGATGTGAACATGGCGGAAGCCGCCAATCCCGACATCCGCAGCTACGCCAGCTACAATGCGTTTTTCACCCGCGCACTGCGGGCAGACGCGCGCCCGCTCGCGAGCAGCGATTTCGTCTGCCCGGTGGACGGCGCAATCAGCCAGTTAGGCGCAATCGCAAGCGACCAGATATTCCAGGCCAAGGGTCACCAGTATTCGACCGTCGCACTGGTCGGCGGCGACGCCGGCCTCGCAGCGCCGTTCCAGGACGGCAGTTTTGCCACGCTTTATCTCAGCCCCACGGACTACCACCGCGTGCACATGCCCTGCGATGGCCGCCTGCTGCGCATGATCTATGTTCCGGGCGACCTATTTTCGGTCAATCCGGCCACGGCGCGCGGCGTACCCGGTTTGTTTGCGCGCAACGAACGCGTCGTCTGCGTTTTCGAAACGGCGCATAAAACGCCCTTCGTATTAGTGCTGGTCGGGGCCTCGATAGTCGGCAGCATGGCGACGGTCTGGCACGGCGCGGTCAATCCGCCGCGAACCAGGAACATTCGCGAATGGCGCTACGACGAACAGCAGATTGCGCTCAAAAAAGGTGAGGAAATGGGGCGCTTTCTGCTCGGCTCCACCGTCATCACGCTGTTTGTGAAAGACGCGCTGCAATTCAACCCGGCATGGACGGCAACGCGCGCGGTGCGGATGGGCGAAGCGATGGGCGCGCAGCCCGGCAATAGGGCGCTCTAGGAGTCTGTCGGACTTAATTCGTCGCGCGCGCCGGACTGCTGCGGGGTGCAGTGC
>DAICZK010000090.1:265-6006 GCA_027311185.1 Sulfuriferula sp. | reverse complement strand
ACGAAGGCAAGCGCCAGATCGCCTGGATGGAAGTGTATGCGGGCGAAAAAGCCGTCCACGTATACGGCAACGACACCTGGCTACCTGAAGAAACCGTCGCTGCGGTGCGCGAATTCGTGGTATCGATCAAAGGACCGCTCACCACGCCGACATCGGGCGGCATGCGCTCGCTAAACGTCGCGTTGCGGCAAATGCTGGATTTATACGTATGCCTGCGTCCGGTGCGTTACTTTCAGGGCGTGCCCAGCCCGGTCAAGGCGCCCGAGAAAGTCGACATGGTCATTTTTCGCGAAAACACCGAGGACATTTATGCCGGCATAGAGTGGGAAGCGGGCTCGGCGGAAGTCAAAAAAATCATTGCTTATCTGCAAGCCGAAATGGACGTCAGCAAAATCCGTTTCCCCGACACTTCCGCAATCGGCATCAAGCCCGTGTCCGTCGAAGGCAGCGAGCGCCTGATCCGCCGCGCCATACAGTACGCCATAGATCACGGCCGCCGGTCGGTGACGCTGGTGCACAAAGGCAACATCATGAAGTTCACTGAAGGAGGTTTCAAGAAATGGGGCTACGAGCTCGCCAAACGCGAATTCGGCGCAGTGGAAATAGACGGCGGTCCATGGTGCCGTCTCCCCGGCGGCCTCATCATCAAAGACGTGATCGCCGATGCGTTCCTGCAACAGATTTTGCTGCGGCCGGACGAATACGATGTGATCGCCACGCTCAACCTGAACGGCGATTACATTTCCGACGCACTCGCGGCCGAAGTCGGCGGTATCGGCATTGCTCCGGGAGCCAATCTATCGGACACCGTCGCCATGTTCGAGGCTACCCACGGCACCGCGCCCAAATACGCGGGCAAGGATTACGTCAACCCGGGTTCTATCATCCTGTCGGCCGAAATGATGCTTCGCCACCTGGGCTGGCACGAGGCGGCCGATCTGATTATCGCCGCCATGCAGGGTGCCATCGCAGACCAAATGGTGACCTACGACTTCGCCCGCCTGATGACGGGTGCGACGGAAGTTTCCTGCTCCGCTTTCGGCGCGGCGATGATCGCGCGCATGTAACGCGCATGTAAGCTGCGCAAACGCAAAAAAGGCGCAGATTAAATAAAATCTGCGCCTTTTTCTTCTATTCAGCCGTCCTAATTAGGCAGGCTGAATATTCGAGGCCTGCTTGCCTTTAGGTCCCTGAGAGACTTCAAAGCTGACTTTTTGACCTTCTTTGAGGGTTTTGAAGCCGCCCATGTTGATTGCCGAGAAGTGTGCGAAAAGATCTTCGCTGCCGTCATCGGGAGTAATGAAACCAAAACCTTTGGAATCGTTGAACCATTTAACTGTGCCAGTTGCCATTGCTACATTCCTTGATAAAAAAACAGGCCGAAATGGCCATGGGCTGTTTGAGAACCAAGATCGCACAACGGCAATACCAGACTTGCAAAAACCTTGATACCAAACTCCAGCACACTTTTTACTCCTTTCGAACGAAATGCGCAAGCGTTAAACGAATATATTTATTTATTTATACGACAAGACTTGAAAAATTTGCGTGAACGATCAAAATGAACACTTGATGAACGAATTGATGGATGGCGCCAGATGGCAACCCGACATCGCGACGATACGATCGTCGCGCCGAGCAAAATCAAACCCGTACAGCCACCCATGTACAAGGTGATGCTACTCAACGATGACTACACGCCCATGGATTTCGTGGTCCATGTATTACAACATTTTTTTAACAAAAGTCATGAACAGGCGACGCAAATCATGCTCAAAGTTCATACTGAAGGCCGGGGAGTTTGCGGCTTGTATCCCGCAGACATTGCCGCGACCAAGGTCGCGCAAGTCACCGGATTTGCCCGCCAGCATCAACATCCGCTGCAATGCGTGATGGAGGAAAACTAAATGATTGCTCAAGAATTGGAAGTCAGTCTGCATTTGGCGTTCATGGACGCAAGACAGAAGCGCCATGAATTTATTACGGTAGAACATTTACTGTTCGCCATGCTCGACAACCCTTCGGCCGCCGAAGTATTGCAGGCATGCGCGGTCAGCATTGAACTGCTGCGCCAGCAACTGGGCGAGTTTATCGGCAAGCACACGCCGATGCTCGCGGGCACCGAAGATATCGACACCCAGCCAACTCTGGGATTTCAGCGCGTCATACAGCGCGCCATCCTGCACGTGCAATCCTCGGGCAAAAAAGAAGTAACCGGCGCCAATGTCCTCGTCGCAATCTTCGGCGAAAAAGATTCTCATGCGGTTTTCTTTCTTACCCAGCAAGGTCTGTCGCGGCTGGACGTGGTCAATTACCTCTCGCACGGCACCACCAAGACACCACACGGAGAGCCCGCGCGCAGCGAACCGGCGAGCGAGCAGCCAGACGAATCCGCGCCTCTGAGCGCGCTTGAAAACTATACGTCCAACCTCAATTCGCAGGCGCTTGCCGGCAAAATAGACCCTCTGATCGGCCGCGAAAACGAGCTGGAACGCGTCATCCAGACGCTGTGCCGGCGCCGCAAAAACAATCCGCTGCTGGTCGGCGAAGCCGGAGTAGGCAAAACCGCCATTGCCGAAGGCCTGGCCCGCCGCATAGTCGAAGGCGAGGTGCCGGACATACTCGAAGGCAGCACTATCTACGCGCTCGATATGGGCGCGCTGCTCGCCGGAACCAAATATCGCGGCGATTTTGAACAACGCCTCAAAGCGGTGCTAAAGCAGCTCAACGCCGACCCCAAAGCGATTTTGTTCATCGATGAAATTCATACCCTGATTGGTGCGGGCGCGGCCTCCGGCGGTACGCTGGACGCCTCCAACCTGCTCAAACCCGCGCTGTCCTCAGGTCAGCTCAAGTGCATAGGCGCGACCACATTCACCGAGTACCGCGGCATTTTCGAAAAGGATCACGCCCTGTCGCGCCGGTTCCAGAAAATCGACGTCAACGAACCGAGCATCAACGAGACCATAGCGATACTGCGCGGACTCAAATCGCGTTTCGAGGCGCATCACGGCATCAAGTACACCGCTTCGGCGCTGACTACCGCCGCCGAGCTGTCGGCGCGCTATATCAACGACCGGCATCTGCCCGACAAGGCGATAGACGTGATCGACGAAGCTGGCGCTGCGCAGCGCATACTGCCGAAATCGAAACAGAAAAAGATCATCACCAAACGCGAAATCGAAGAGATCATCGCCAAAATTGCGCGCATTCCGTCCAAGCACGTGAACAGCAACGACAGCAGCATCCTCAAAAATCTCGAGCGCGATCTGAAATCGGTTGTATTCGGGCAGGACAACGCTATCGGCGCACTCTCCGCAGCCATCAAAATGGCGCGCAGCGGATTAGGCAGCCCGCAAAAACCTATAGGCGCGTTCCTGTTTTCCGGCCCGACCGGTGTCGGCAAAACCGAAGTCGCGCGCCAGCTCGCCTATACCCTCGGGATAGAACTGATCCGTTTCGACATGTCCGAATACATGGAGCGCCACGCCGTCTCGCGCCTGATCGGCGCACCGCCCGGATATGTCGGGTTTGATCAGGGCGGCCTTCTGACCGAGGCGGTTACCAAAACGCCTTATGCCGTACTGCTGCTCGACGAAATTGAAAAAGCGCATCCCGATGTGTTCAACGTATTGCTGCAGGTCATGGATCACGGCACGCTGACCGACAATAACGGGCGCAAGGCCGACTTCCGCAACGTCATCATCATCATGACGACCAACGCCGGCGCCGAATCGCTCTCCAAGACCAATATCGGCTTTACGACCGCCAGCCAGAGCGGTGACGAGATGGTTGAAATCAAACGCTTCTTTACACCGGAGTTCCGTAACCGCCTGGATTCCATCATTTCGTTCTCGGCGCTCTCGCGCGACATCATCCTGCGCGTCGTCGACAAATTCCTCATGCAGCTTGAAGACCAGTTGCACGAAAAGAAAGTGGAAGCGCATTTCACCGATGCACTCAAGGCTTATCTCGGCAAAAAAGGCTTCGATCCGCTGATGGGCGCGCGGCCCATGGCGCGCCTGATTCAGGATACGATCCGGCGCGCACTGGCCGACGAACTGCTCTTCGGGCGTCTGGCCAATGGCGGCGAAGTGACTGTGGACGTCGACGACAACGATGCCGTGCGCCTGATCTTCACCGAAGAAGCAGTCGCTGTCTAACTAGCTGTTGTGCTCCGAGCGAGTCATGCTATATTAGCGCCTCGCGGTCGGCACGGCTGCAAGTAAGACATAGCTCCGGGCATGCCACTTCGCAGCCTGTGGCGGCGATATTTTTTATACGGACTCGCAAACAGCGCGTTGAATTATTTTTTACTTCATTCAAAGAGACGACATATGATTCTAGTGACAGGCGGCGCAGGATTTATCGGGACGAATTTCGTACTGGAGTGGGTAAAACAACACAACGAAGCCATCATCAATCTCGACAAACTGACTTACGCCGGCAACCTGCAGAATCTGGTCGAGATCGAAAACAATCCGCACCATACCTTTGTACACGGCGATATTGGTGACGAAACCCTGGTCATCCGGCTATTGCAGGATTACCAGCCCCGTGCAGTCATCAACTTCGCCGCCGAAAGCCACGTAGACCGTTCTATTCACGGCCCTGAAGATTTTATCCAGACCAACGTGGTCGGCACCTTTCACCTGCTCGAAGCAGTACGCCGCCACTGGAACGTATTGAGCCCGGAAGGCAAGGCCGAATTCCGCTTCCTGCATGTCTCCACCGACGAGGTATACGGCTCACTGGGCAGCGACGACGCGCCTTTCACCGAAACCAGCCCCTATGCGCCCAACAGTCCATATTCTGCATCCAAGGCCGCTTCCGACCATCTGGTGCGCGCCTACCATCACACCTATGGCCTGCCGACGCTGACTACCAACTGCTCCAATAACTACGGCCCTTTCCAGTTTCCCGAAAAACTCGTTCCGCTCACCATCCTCAACGCCATCGCGGCGAAAACCCTGCCCATCTACGGCGATGGCCTGAACATACGTGACTGGCTCTATGTCAACGACCACTGCAGCGCCATCCGCGCAGTACTCGCCCACGGCAATGTAGGCGAGATCTACAACATCGGCGCCAACAACGAACGCACCAATATCGATGTGGTCCAGACCATCTGCACGATACTGGACCATATCCACCCTTCCTCGCCTATCGTGCCGCACGCCGAACTGATCCAGTACATCAGGGATCGCGCCGGACATGACCGTCGCTATGCGATCGACGCGAGCAAAATCAAGCGCGAACTAGGCTGGCACCCGCTAGAAACCTTCGAAACCGGCATGCGCAAAACGGTGGAGTGGTATTTGGCCAATCAGGACTGGGTAGCCAATATCGCCAACGGCGAGTATTTGCACTGGATAAAAAAACAATATGGTTAAATAAGCTTAAATAATAAACAGCACCAGCGGCGCAAGCCGCCGGTCAGCACACTCCTCCCATCTATTACAAAAATCGCCTGTCCATGACTCAAACCCATCCTGCTGCATCGAACACTACGCGCGACACCCGCGACCCGCGCATGGGCATTATCCTCGCAGGCGGGTCCGGCACCCGACTCTATCCGCTGACGCAGTCAGTCTCCAAGCAACTATTGCCGGTTTATGACAAACCGATGATTTACTATCCGCTCACCACGCTAATGCTGGCGGGCATACGCGATATCCTGATTATCTCCACACCGCAGGATACGCCGCGTTTCGAGCATCTGCTGGGCGACGGCGGGCAAT
>DAICZK010000090.1:0-255 GCA_027311185.1 Sulfuriferula sp. | reverse complement strand
GCATGTCATTCAGCTACGCCGTTCAGCCCTCGCCTGACGGACTCGCGCAGGCATTTATCCTCGGCGCGGATTTTATCGGCGACCGGCGCAGCGCGCTGATATTGGGCGACAACCTGTTTTACGGTCACGAATTCTCGCACGATCTGCGCGCGGCCTCGGCCAAGACAGAGGGCGCAACGGTATTCGCCTATCCCGTGTACGACCCCGAGCGCTACGGCGTAGTGGAATTCGATGCCGACGGCAATGCGCTGAGCC
>DAICZK010000008.1 GCA_027311185.1 Sulfuriferula sp. | reverse complement strand
GTTTGTTCGCCGGTCTTGACAACCATGAATATGCGCAGCCTGGGCTGATCGACACCCCGCGCTGGCGCGAAAAAGACCAGTTGTTGCAGGAAAAAACCGCGCTGGGTTTTTATTTCAGCGGCCATCCGTTCGATGCTTACGCACAGGAATTGAAAACGCTAGTAAAGACCCGTCTTGACAGCTTGCAGCCCGGGCCCCAGCCGGTATTGCTCGCAGGCATTATCGTTTCCATGCGCACGCAGATGACACGGCGCGGAAAAATGGCGTTCGTATCGCTCGATGACGGCTTGGCGACGGTGGAAGTGCCGGTGTTTAACGAAGTGTTCGAACGCCACCGCGACTGGCTCAAGGAAGACCAGTTGTTGCTGGTGGAGGGCAAGATCAGCAAGGACGATTATTCCGGCGGAGTCAGGA
Organism: Sulfuriferula sp.; assembly: GCA_027311185.1. Classification (GTDB taxonomy): domain Bacteria; phylum Pseudomonadota; class Gammaproteobacteria; order Burkholderiales; family Sulfuriferulaceae; genus Sulfuriferula. The sequence continues at coordinate 20,637 of DAICZK010000008.1, read as the reverse complement.
TTAACGTCGACAAGCTGTTCGATATCGCCAGCGCGCGCACGAAATACGCCAAGGTGTTGCAGTTGACGCTGCGCGATTCGGTGACGGTAACCCAGTTACAAGCCTTGCTGCGGCCTTATTGCGACGGCGAGAGCGGCTGCCCGGTGCGGCTGTATTATAGTCTGCCGCAGGCGCAGGCCGAACTGGAGCTGGGTGCAGCGTGGCGGGTCATGCTGCACGACGATCTGCTCGCGGCGCTGCAAGCGGGGTCAGGGAAGGTCGTGGTGTGTTATTGATTATTCGCGGGGAGTCGAGCGATCGCCTCAAAGGCGGCCTTTGATGTGTTTAAAAACGTGGGGTTGTTTCGAGTTCCGCGGTTTCATGGATCGAGAGCAAGCTTCTCATTTCCGGCGAGATCGTGCGCGGCTGAGCGCCTCATCAACCGGACAGGCGCCGTGCGTCCTCGTGTCCAGACCTTCGTCACGTTGAATCGCTTCGTCTATCCACAAGGTTTCCAATTCCATTTCATTCATCGCCTCCAGACTGGCCAGCAGTTCTCGGGCCAAGTCTGCGCGCGCCTCCGGGTTGAGCTGGAGTGCCGCCGCCTTGAGTTCTTCAATATGCATATGACACCTCTTTGAAGGTTTATAATCGCCGTACGACAATTCTTGCAGTAATCCATTTTTCCAGCAAGCATATTGTATGCGTTTGTGAAATTGTTTGCGATGAATCAAATTGATGAATCGAATTGATCTGGGGTCGGAATCGTCTCTGGTGCCGACCTCGCATTTTAAAACGGGAGATCAATAATGATACAGCTTAACAAAGGGACTGACCACGGCTGGCGGGAGTCTAGCCACAGTTTTTCGCTTGCCGATGATTATGACCCGGACAAAATGGGCAGGGCAGTCTGCGCGTGATCAAGGACGACACGATTAGCGTCAAGGCGGTTTTCCTACTCATCTGGACACAGTCCGATCAGCGCGGCATTGCGCCGAGCTGGGCGCAGAGAAATTACAGCCGGGCGGATAAAAAAGCCGTATTTGCCTGATCGCCTCGCCTCGGCCGGCGGATGATGTCATACTGTTGCAGCAGGATGTGAACTTGTATGCGGCGATGCTGACCGCGCAAGACAGCATAGCGCATGCGTTGCCCGCGCATCGCATCGCCTGTCTGCACGTTGCAACAGGCGAAGTTATGGCGAATCAAAGGGTATTGACGGCCGGAGATGCTATCGTCCTTACCGACGAAACCTTGTTGACGCTTAGCACCACTGGCCAGGCGGAAATCTTGCTATTCGATATTAACCCCAACGTTAATTTAGGATGATCATGATAAACAAACCGGCAAAAACAGAAGTTCCCATTCACGACCTTATCGCGCAGCGATGGAGTCCCCGCGCGTTTGACGATCAAAAAACAGTCAGTCACGCCCAGTTGCTCGCACTGTTTGAAGCGGCGCGCTGGGCGCCTTCCTGTTTCGGCGACGAACCCTGGCGTTACATTGCCTGGAGCAAACACAACGACGCTGAAGCCTGGCAGCAGGCGTTCGGCTGCCTGGCCGAGGGTAATCAGATTTGGGTGCGGCACGCACCGGTGTTGTTGCTCGCGACTGCCGCCTCTCGCTTCAGCCACAACGGCAAGCCCAATCGCTGGGCGGCTTACGACACGGGGGCGGCGAGTGAAAATATCTGTTTGCAGGCGACTGCAATGGGTTTGCACGCGCACCAGATGGGCGGTTTCGATGCTGACAAAATTCAGCAGGCATTCGGCATTCCGCATGATTATCAGTGCATGGCCATGATTGCTGTCGGTTATCAGGCCGAGGCCGACCTGCTCGATGCCAATCTCGCCCAGAGCGAGCTGACGGAGCGCAAGCGCGAACCGTTGGCAACGCATTTTTTCGCCAACGCCTGGGGCATGGGTGTGACCAGCGATGCAGATTGAGGGTTGCAGACAAGATTCCCTGCGCAACAAAACCGGGGCGGCAAACTTGCGCGGCGGCCATGCTGTCAGTCCGTCACTAAACCTGATCGGGCGGGCTGAACCCATGAGATCGGGAGCCGAAGCATTTGTTCGTATTGGACAATCAGGGCGCGATACAGTAAAATGACACAATTCTTGCAGAGGCGGGCGCGGTGTGAACCTTGCCCGCTTCTTTGTATAAGCCCCGGGGCTCATTAATGAACGACACAGGCGATTACGGCGCTGCATGTGCCGTCCATTAACGAGTCCTTGCACCGGAGTAATCCCTTGTCGCATGTTCAATCCGCTATCCTGGTGCTTGCCGACGGTTCTGTTTTTCGCGGTATTGCCATCGGCGCGTCAGGCGCTACAGTTGGCGAAGTCGTGTTCAATACCGCCATGTCCGGCTATCAGGAAATATTGACGGACCCCTCCTATGCACGCCAGATCGTCACGCTGACTTATCCTCACATCGGTAATACCGGCGTGAATGACGAGGACAACGAATCGGCGCGGGTACAGGCTGCCGGTCTGGTCGTGCTCGATTTGCCGCTGCTGGCGAGTAATTTTCGTTTGAATCAGACGCTGTCCGAGTTCCTCCTGGCGCAAAACGTGGTGGCGATTGCCGATATCGATACTCGTCGCCTAACCCGATTGTTGCGGGAAAAAGGCGCGCAGGCCGGTTGCATCGTGGCCGGCGCGGTGGATGAGGTGGAGGCGCTGCGTCTGGCGCGCGCTTTTCCGGGGCTGGCGGGCATGGATCTGGCAAAAGTCGTCTCGACCCGCTCCGCTTACTCCTGGAGCGAAGGCGTGTGGCGGCTGGGCGGCGGTTTTGCGGCGCCGTCTTCGGCGCCCCTGCATGTCGTTGCCTACGATTACGGCATCAAGCGCAATATTCTGCGCATGTTGGTTGAGCGCGGTTGCCGAGTTACGGTATTGCCGGCGCAGGCCAGCGCGCAGGATGCGCTGGCATTGAGTCCGGACGGTATTTTCCTGTCCAATGGGCCGGGCGACCCCGAGCCGTGCGATTATGCAATTGCCGCCATTCGCGAGCTGTTGGCAACCGGGATTCCGCTATTCGGAATTTGTCTCGGGCATCAATTGCTTGCCCTGGCTTCTGGCGCCAGGACGCTGAAAATGAAATTCGGCCATCACGGCGCGAATCATCCGGTCAAGGATCTCGATAGCGGCCGTGTCATGATCAGCAGCCAGAATCACGGCTTTGCTGTGGATGCCGACAGCCTGCCGGCGTCGATGAAAGTGACGCATGTGTCGTTATTTGACGATTCCCTGCAGGGAATCGCGCGCACCGATTTGCCAGCGTTCGGTTTTCAGGGGCATCCCGAGGCGAGTCCAGGGCCGCACGACGTGGCTTATCTGTTTGATCGTTTCATCAGTCTGATGCAGGCGCATTAACCCAGTTTCGTTGAAAGTCGACGCGTTGTGCATCGACTCGCTGTTTAATTTTGTTCAAAAATCATGTCCAAGCGTACAGATATACACAGCATATTAATCATCGGCGCAGGCCCCATCGTTATCGGGCAGGCATGTGAATTTGACTATTCCGGTGCTCAGGCTTGCAAGGCTTTGCGCGAGGAAGGTTACAGGATCATCCTGGTCAATTCCAATCCGGCGACGATCATGACCGACCCGGAGATGGCCGATGTGACTTATATCGAGCCTATCACCTGGGGAGTGCTGGAGAAAATCATCGCCAAAGAGCGCCCTGACGCGCTGTTACCGACCATGGGCGGGCAGACGGCGCTGAATTGCGCGCTGGATCTGGCCAGGCATGGTGTGCTCGGGCGCTACGGCGTCGAGATGATAGGCGCATCGCGCGACGCCATCGATATGGCGGAAGACCGCGAAAAATTCAAGCTGGCCATGACGCGCATCGGTCTGGCGTCGCCGCGCTCATCGATTGCGCACAGCATGGAAGAAGCGCTCCAGGTGCAGGCGGTGATGGGTTTCCCCACTATCATCCGGCCGTCGTTCACGATGGGCGGAACCGGCGGCGGTATCGCCTATAATCGCGCCGAATTCGCCGAGATCTGCGAGCGAGGACTGGAAGCCTCGCCTACTCATGAGCTTTTGATAGAAGAATCGCTCATCGGCTGGAAAGAATACGAGATGGAAGTGGTGCGCGACCGCAAGGATAACTGCATCATCGTCTGCTCGATCGAAAACCTGGATCCGATGGGCGTGCATACCGGCGACTCGATCACCGTCGCGCCGGCGCAAACGCTGACCGACCGCGAATACCAGATCATGCGTAACGCGTCGATTGCCGTATTGCGCGAGATCGGCGTGGAGACCGGCGGCTCGAATGTGCAGTTCGGCATCAACCCGGCCGACGGTCGCATGGTCGTGATAGAAATGAACCCGCGCGTGTCGCGTTCTTCAGCACTGGCCTCCAAGGCCACCGGCTTCCCCATCGCCAAGATCGCGGCGAAGCTGGCCGTAGGGTATACGCTGGACGAGTTGCAGAACGATATTACCGGCGGTGTGACTCCGGCTTCGTTCGAGCCTAGCATCGATTATGTCGTGACCAAGATTCCGCGTTTTGCGTTCGAAAAATTTCCGCAGGCAAATGACAGGCTGACCACGCAAATGAAATCGGTCGGCGAGGTGATGGCGATAGGGCGCACTTTTCGCGAGTCCCTGCAAAAAGCCTTGCGCGGTCTGGAAACCGGGATGGACGGCCTCAATTCGCTGAGCACCGAGCATAACGTGATCGAGGCGGAAATCGGCAATCCTGGCCCCGACCGGCTCTGGTATGTGGCTGATGCGTTTCGTATCGGCATGAGCCTGGAGACGATTTTCGGGTTTACCAAAATAGACCCTTGGTTTTTGGCGCAGATTGAGGCTTTGGTCGCAGACGAAGCGGGTCTGGCAGGGCGGCAGTTAGCCGAGCTGGATGAGGTGGAATTGCGTGGGCTCAAGCGTAACGGCTTTGCCGATCGGCGGCTGGCGGATCTGCTCGGGTGCGACAAGCATGCCGTGCGCGCCCGGCCCTGGGAGCTGGGCATACACCCGGTATATAAACGCGTCGATACTTGTGCGGGCGAGTTTGCGTCGCATACTGCGTACCTGTACTCGACTTACGAAGAAGAATGCGAGGCCCAGCCTACGGATCGCAAGAAAATAATGGTGCTGGGCGGTGGTCCGAACCGTATCGGCCAAGGCATAGAATTCGACTATTGCTGTGTCCATGCGGCGTTGGCGTTGCGCGAAGACGGTTATGAAACCATCATGGTCAACTGCAATCCCGAGACCGTGTCCACCGATTACGACACATCAGATCGTCTGTATTTCGAATCTCTGACGCTGGAGGATGTGCTGGAGATTGTTCGCGTTGAAAAACCTGTCGGAGTGATCGTGCAGTACGGCGGGCAGACGCCGCTGAAGCTGGCGCGCGAGCTGCAGGCGTTCGGCGCGCCGATTATCGGCACCACGCCGGATATGATCGATTGCGCGGAAGACCGCGAACGCTTCCAGCAAATGCTGGTGGGGCTGGGTTTGCGGCAGCCGCCCAACCGTACCGCGCGTTCGCCCGAAGAGGCGCTGCGCCTGGCGGTCGAAATCGGCTATCCGCTGGTGGTTCGCCCGTCCTACGTATTGGGCGGCCGGGCGATGGAGATTGTGCGCGCCGAGGAGGATTTGCAGCGTTATATGCGTGAGGCGGTCAAAGTGTCCAATTCGTCGCCGGTATTGCTCGACAGGTTCCTCAACGACGCGATAGAAATCGATGTCGATGCGATATCCGATGGCGTCGACGTGGTGATTGGCGGTATCATGGAACACATTGAGCAGGCCGGCGTGCACTCCGGCGATTCGGCCTGCTCCTTGCCCCCTTACAGCCTGACACCCGCCGTGCAGGACGAAATTCGCAGCCAGACGGTCGCCATGGCGCGAGCTTTGAATGTGGTCGGTCTGATGAATGTGCAGTTTGCCCTGCAGGGCGACACGGTTTACGTGCTTGAAGTCAATCCACGCGCGTCGCGTACCGTCCCGTTTGTGTCGAAAGCGACCGGCGTGGCGCTGGCTAAAGTAGCGGCGCGATGCATGGTAGGCATTTCCTTGCGCGTGCAGGGGATAGACAAAGAAGTCATCCCGCCCTACTATTCGGTAAAAGAGGCCGTATTCCCGTTTTCCAAGTTTCAGGGGGTCGATACCTTGTTGGGCCCGGAAATGAAATCCACCGGCGAGGTAATGGGAGTCGGGCTGTCTTTTGCCGAGGCTTTCGTCAAATCCCAGCTCGCGGCGGGGGTCAAGCTGCCGAAGGGCGGACAAGCGTTTCTTAGCGTGCGCAATGCGGACAAGGCGAGAATCGTTGAAATCGGCGCGCAGTTGATAGATCTGGGGTTTGTGCTGGTGGCGACGCGCGGCACGGCCGCCGCACTCAAGGCGGGCGGCCTGGCAGCCATAGTCGTGAACAAAGTCGCTGAAGGTCGTCCGCATATTGTCGACATGATTAAAAACAATGAAATCAGTCTTATCGTCAACGTGGTTGATGATAAGCGCGCGGTGCTTGACTCGGTCGAAATCCGCCGGGTCGCTCTGGCGCAACGGGTGACTTATTATACGACGTTGGCCGGCGCGCGCGCCGCGTGCATCGGCATGCAGGCGATGCAAGAGTTGCAAGTGTACGATTTACAAGGATTACATAGGCAGTTATCTGCCTGAGGACTAGCGACATGAATATGATGACAAAAATTCCGTTAACGACCAAAGGCGCGCAGCTATTACGCGACGAGCTGCATCGCCTGAAAACGATAGAACGCCCGTTGGTGATCGCCGCCATCGCCGAGGCGCGCGCGCAAGGCGATCTGTCGGAAAATGCGGAATACGACGCGGCCAAGGAGAAACAGGGTTTTATCGAGGGTCGTATCGCCGATCTCGAAGGCAAACTGTCGACTGCGCAAATTATCGACCCGGCAAGCCTGGAGGCCGAAGGGCGTATCGTGTTCGGCGCAACGGTTGAGCTCGAAGACATGGAAAGCGGCGACGTCGTGACTTACCAGATTGTGGGCGACGATGAAGCGGATATCAAGTGCGCCAAAATTTCCATCAGCTCACCCATTGCGCGGGCGCTGATCGGCAAGTACGAGGGCGATACTGCCGACGTGCTGGCACCCGGTGGCGTGCGCCAGTACGAAGTGCTCAGTGTCCGATACATTTGACCCGCCACAATTTATTCATGTCTAAATTTCCCGATGTGTTGGCCAGGATTGCGGTGACCTTCTGGGTCGGCGGCTTGTGGGCAATAGGTTACATTGCCGCGCCGGTGTTGTTCACGCGTCTCGCCGATAAACAGCTGGCCGGCAGTCTCGCAGGTTCCATGTTTACCGTTATGGCCTGGGTGGGAATAATATGCGGTCTGTATTTATTGATTTACCGGCTCGCAGAATATGGCGCCACCGCGTTGAAACAGGCTTTTTTCTGGGCGGCTCTGGTGATGCTGCTGTTTACCCTGGGCACGCATTTCGGTATACAGCCTATCATGGAAGGCTTGAAGGAACAGGCTATGCCCAAGGCCGTCATGCAAAGCGTGTTCAGCGACCGTTTTGCGCGCTGGCATGGTATTTCCAGTATTGTTTATCTGATTGAAAGCCTCTTGGGCCTGGTGTTGCTGTTCAAGCAGTCGGTTAAATAAAGCATGATAAGTTTCCGCATCATGCGTGATAAAACCGGCGGGCGTTGCCGCCGCGCGTGGGAAACACTGCTTTTCGGCAGTTTGCGCCCTCGGTTCGACAAAGGTCGTTTTTGCGTATGAAACCGAGTCGAACCAGCAAAGCCTGGATGCGCGAGCATTTGAACGATCCTTACGTGAAGCAGGCCAAGGTGCAGGGCTATCGCTCTCGCGCCGCGTTCAAGCTGGAGGAAATCAATTTGCGCGACGATCTGATTCGCCCCCGCACGCTCGTGGTCGATCTGGGCGCCACGCCCGGCGGCTGGTCACAGTTTGCAGCGCGACACGGGGCGCAAGTCATCGCGCTGGATATTCTGGAGATGGAGCCTATCGTCGGTGTAAGCTTTATACAGGGCGATTTTACGGTTCAATCAACGCTACTGGAATTGGAGGCCGCGCTAAATAATAGTCGCGTCGATCTTGTTATTTCTGACATGGCCCCCAATATGAGTGGTGTTGCCAGTAGCGACCAGGCGCGCAGCATTTATTTGTGTGAGTTGGCGCTGGAATTTGCGGGTCGGTATTTGAAACCCGAGGGGCGTTTTCTGGTTAAAACTTTTCAGGGCGAAGGGTTCCAGGTTTTTCTCGGCGCGATGCGCGCCCGCTTCGCCGAGGTCTCGACGCGCAAACCCAAAGCCTCTCGGGATCGTAGCAGCGAAGTGTATCTATTGGGTAAAAAGCTGCGTTAAGTTGCGTTAAGTAGTTACAAATCGATTAAATTAGGTTTAGAATCAAAAGCCGTTTGTTTAAAATTTTATGCGTGCATGCTCAGGTGGGGCTTAACTAATGAATAATATGTTCAAAAATATTGCTATCTGGTTGGTAGTGGCCTTGGTGTTGATGACAGTATTCAATCAGTTTAGCAACCATCAGGTCGCGCAAACGCAGATGGATTACTCCCAGTTCATCGGCGAGGTGAAGCAGGGTGAGGTTGCCAAGGTGGTGATAGAAAACCATGTGATCAAAGGCATCAAGACCGATGGCAAGCGGTTTAGCACCTACGCGCCCGCTGATTTCTGGATGGTCTCCGATCTGCTGAAAAATGGCGTCGTGGTCGAGGCCAAGCCGGAGGAAGAGCCGTCGTTCCTGATGAATATTTTCATTTCCTGGTTTCCCATGCTGTTGTTGATCGGCGTGTGGGTTTTTTTCATGCGGCAAATGCAGGGTGGCGGCAAGGGCGGCGCGTTTTCGTTTGGTAAAAGCAAGGCGCGGATGCTCGATGAATCGACCAATCAGATTACCTTTGCCGATGTGGCGGGTTGTGACGAAGCCAAGGAAGAGGTTTCTGAGCTGGTTGATTTCCTGCGCGAGCCGGCCAAATTCCAAAAACTCGGCGGTCGAGTGCCGCGCGGGGTGTTAATGGCTGGTAGCCCTGGAACCGGTAAAACGTTGCTTGCCAAGGCGATTGCCGGTGAAGCCAAGGTGCCATTTTTCAGTATTTCCGGTTCTGATTTCGTCGAGATGTTCGTCGGTGTAGGTGCCGCGCGGGTTCGGGATATGTTCGAACAGGCGAAGAAGCACGCTCCCTGTATCATCTTTATCGATGAAATCGACGCAGTAGGCCGCCAGCGCGGCGCAGGAATGGGCGGCGGCAACGACGAGCGCGAACAGACACTCAATCAACTGCTGGTCGAAATGGATGGTTTCGAAGGGGCGGCGGGCGTCATCGTCATCGCTGCCACGAACCGGCCCGATGTGCTTGATCCCGCATTACTGCGCCCGGGACGTTTTGATCGCCAGGTATTTGTGCCGCTGCCCGATATTCGGGGGCGCGAGCAGATACTGCTCGTACATATGCGTAAAATACCGAGCGCTCCCGATGTCAGGGCCGATATTCTGGCGCGGGGCACGCCTGGTTTCTCGGGCGCGGATCTGGCCAATCTGGTCAACGAATCTGCGCTTTTTGCCGCGCGCGCCAACAAACGCGTGGTCGACATGCAGGATTTCGAGCGCGCGAAAGACAAGATCATGATGGGCGCGGAACGTAAAAATATGGTGATGCCGGAGGACGAACGGCGTAACACGGCCTATCACGAGTCGGGGCACGCTGTAGTCGCATATCTGCTAGACAAGACCGACCCCGTGCATAAGGTGACGATCATCCCGCGCGGGCGCGCGCTGGGTTTGACGATGCAATTGCCGACGGAAGATCGTTACAGTATGGATCGGGTGCAGTTGCTGCAAAATATTTCCGTGTTGTTCGGCGGCCGCATAGCGGAAGAAGTATTCATGAACCACATGACTACGGGCGCGTCGAATGATTTTGAGCGTGCCACCGAAATGGCTCGGCGCATGGTTACCCAGTGGGGTATGTCGCAAGCGTTGGGTACGATGGTGTACGGCGAGAACGAGGGTGAAGTATTTTTAGGGCGTAGCGTCACCACCCATAAGAGCGTTTCCGAGGCGACGATGCAGAAAGTCGATGCGGAGATTCGCCGTATCATTGATGAGCAATACGCGCTTGCGCGTAAAATACTGGAGGAAAATCGGGACAAGGTAGAGGCGATGGCCAAGGCTTTGCTCGAATGGGAAACCATCGATTCTGATCAGATCAAGGATATTATGGACGGCTTGCCGCCTCGTCCGCCCAAACCACTTATAACCGGTTCGGCGACGTTGCCCCCGCCTCAGGGTGGAATTACTCCCAATGCGGCGCCGACGGTTACGCCTGCAGCCGGCGTTTGAGGATTTAAAAAGAAAATATTAATAGCGAAAGCCGGGGTTGACTCGGCTTTCGCTTTTTCTTTGTTAATCGGGGTATTCCATGCAATTGCAGTGTGGTAACAAATTACTTGACTTGTCGCGTCCGCGTATCATGGGGATAGTCAATGTGACCCCGGACTCCTTTTCCGACGGCGGCCGGCACAACACCACCGACACGGCAATCATGCATGCACGGCAATTGATCAAGGACGGCGCCGATATTGTCGATATCGGCGGCGAATCAACGCGACCTGGAGCGATGCCGGTCGACGTGGCGGTTGAATTGGCGCGTGTACTCCCGGTCGTCAGTGCATTGAGGGACTGTGGTGCGATTATTTCGATCGATACGCGCCAGCCTGAAGTCATGCAGGCTGCGATCGCTGCGGGAGCCGACATGATAAACGATGTCTATGCCTTGCGTATGCCGGGCGCGGTCGAGGTGGCGGCGCAGTCGGGTGCGGCACTTTGCCTCATGCATATGCAGGGTGAGCCTGAAACCATGCAGCAGTCGATTTATTTCGATGATGTCGTACAGGAGGTTTTTGCGTTCCTGGAGCGGCGCGTAGCGGTTCTGCAGGCGGCGGGCGTGGATCGGACGAGGTTGCTGGTCGACCCGGGCTTCGGTTTTGGTAAAGCTCTGCAACATAATCTGCAATTACTGAAATGCCTGGATCGATTTTCGGCGCTAAAATTGCCGGTGCTGGTTGGGTTATCCCGCAAATCGATGTTAGGTAAGATTACCGGACGTGCGATCGATGCACGCGAGGCAGCGAGTCTTGCAGCAAATTTATACGCACTGGCCCAAGGGGCCGTGATTTTTCGGGTTCATGACGTTGGCGGATGCCGCGACGCCTTGACTGTATGGCAAGCGATTGGGGACATGTAATGATCAGACATTATTTCGGCACGGACGGCATTCGAGGGCGCGTAGGCGAGGCGCCAATCACTCCCGACTTCGTCATGCGTCTGGGTTACGCTGCAGGTAAAGTGTTGGCCAGTGACCGTAGCGGCTTTGCAACGGCCGGTAATCCGACTGTGCTCATCGGCAAGGACACACGGGTGTCTGGGTACCTGCTGGAGGCCGCGCTACAAGCCGGATTGTGCGCCGCGGGTGTGAATGTAAGGCTGGTTGGACCTATGCCTACGCCGGGCGTCGCCTATCTTACGCGCGCGCTGCGTTTGCAGGCAGGCGTGGTGATCTCCGCATCGCACAATCCGTTCGAAGATAACGGAATCAAGTTTTTTTCAGCGACGGGTGAAAAGCTTGAAGACGCCACCGAGGCCGCCATCGAGGAGCAGTTATCGCGGCCCATGCAAACGATGCAGTCGCGCGATTTGGGCCGGGTCAAGCGTATCGAGGACGCCTCTGCGCGTTATATCGAATTTTGCAAAAGCACTTTTCCGTTCGACATGGATTTGCGCGGATTGCGTCTCGTGGTCGACTGCGCGCATGGTGCTACATATCATGTGGCGCCGTCTGTGTACCACGAGTTGGGTGCTGATGTCATTGCGATCGGAGATCAACCCGACGGCACCAATATCAATTTCGAATGTGGTGCCACGCATACTGATGCATTAAGGGCCGCGGTAAGGCGTCATCGCGCCGACTTCGGTATCGCCCTCGACGGCGATGGCGACAGGTTGATGATGGCTGACCCAGACGGGGTGATCTACAACGGAGACCAACTGATTTATGTAATCGCCAAGCACCGGCAGCAAATGGGTAAGCTCAAAGGTGGGGTAGTGGGGACACTGATGTCCAATTTGGGCATGGCGCATGCTCTGGAGCGTCTGGGTATCCCCTTCGAGCGAGCGAATGTGGGTGATCGCTACGTGCTGGAGCTGTTGGCGGAGCGTGGTTGGCAGCTGGGAGGGGAGGCTTCCGGCCATATTCTTTGTCTGGAAAAGCACACCACGGGCGACGGCATTATCGCTGCGCTGCAAGTCCTGCGCGCCCTGCGCGAGAGCAGCGCGACGCTCGCCGAATATACCGCCGATCTACAGTTGTATCCGCAGACGTTGTTGAATATACCGGTGCTGGACAAGGTGGATTTGCAGCATGTACTGATTCAGCAATCGGTGCGCGCCGCAGAATCTGCCTTGGGTAGTACCGGGCGCGTCATTTTGCGGGCATCCGGCACGGAGCCTTTGGTCAGAGTGATGGTCGAATGCGCGAATGCGATGGCGGCCAAGAACGAGGCGGAACGCATTGCCGGTGCGGTAAAATTGGCGGCGGCGTGACTTCGGGACGCTACTGAGCCGGCCTTCGACGGGCATTTCCGGTTTCCGCCGGCGTGGTGCGCGGCAGTATTAGCCGAATTTGCCCGTGATGTAATCCTCAGTTTCTTTTTTGTTGGGATTGGTAAAGATGACATCGGTTTTGCCAAACTCCATCATCTCACCCAGATACATATACGCCGTGTAGTCAGACACACGCGCAGCTTGTTGCATGCTATGGGTGACGATGATGATCGTGTAGTCGGTTTTGAGTTCGTGTATCAGTTCTTCGATCCGCGCTGTTGAAATGGGGTCCAGCGACGAGGCGGGCTCGTCTAGTAGCAGTACTTCGGGTTTGACGGCAATTCCGCGCGCAATGCAAAGCCGTTGTTGCTGTCCGCCCGACAGGCTGTAACCGCTTTCGCCAAGCTTGTTTTTGACTTCATCCCAGAGCGCTGCTTTTTTAAGCGCCCATTCGACTCGGTCGTCCATCTCGGAGCGGGCCGGGCTTTCGTATAACTTGATGCCGAAGGCGATGTTGTTATAAATCGACATCGGGAACGGCGTAGGTTTCTGAAACACCATGCCGATCCGGGCGCGGAGCTTGTTGAGGTCTGTAGCCTTGTCGAGGATGTCTTTGCCGTCCAGCAGGATCTGGCCCACGGCGCGCTGCCCGGGATACAGGTCGTACATGCGATTAAAGGTGCGCAGCAGCGTCGATTTGCCGCAACCGGACGGGCCGATAAAGGCGGTTACCTGATGGGCGGGAATATCGAGATTAATATCCTTTAGCGCATGCGTCTTACCGTAAAAGAAATCCAGATTATGTAGGCTGATTTTGGCAGTGGTTTCCATTGGTGAGCTCATGGTTGCGATATTAAAAGGATGCTTGTTCTTTTTTGAATAGAAAACGGGCGATTATGCTTAAAATCAGTACCGTGCCGGTAATGAGCAAGGCGCCTGCCCAAGCCAGGTGATGCCAGTCGTCGTAGGGACTCATTGCCATCTGGAAGATCACTACGGGAAGATTGGACATCGGCCCATTCATGTTGTTGCTCCAGAACTGGTTATTCAGCGCGGTGAACAGCAAGGGTGCCGTCTCACCGCTGATTCGGGCTACAGCGAGCAAGATACCGGTCATCATGCCGGCTTTGGCTGCTCGCCAGGTGATCAGCGTGACGATCTTCCAGCGCGGGGCGCCGAGCGCCGCGGCAGCTTCGCGCAGTGTGTCGGGGATAAGCGCCAGCGTATCTTCCGTGGTGCGCACGACCACCGGAATCACCAGTAACGCGAGTGCAAATGCCCCCGCCCAGCCGGAAAAGTGCCTGGTTGTCGCAACGTAGACCTCGTAGACGAAAAGACCGATGATGATCGACGGTGCAGACAGCAAGATATCGTTAATGAAGCGCGTGGTGGGTGCGAGCCAGCCGCGTTGCCCAAATTCCGCCAGATAGGTGCCGGCCATGATCCCTATGGGCGTGCCGATCAATGTGCCGATGATGGTCATCAGCAAGCTGCCGACGATGGCGTTGAGCAGCCCGCCCGAGCTACCGGGCGGTGGCGTGTTCTGGGTGAACAGGCTCAGGCTCAGGCCGTGAAAACCATAGTCGAGCAGCGTCCAGAGTATCCAGCCCAATGCGAACAAGCCGGTCAGCATGGCCAAGGCCGAGATGGTGAGGTTGACCTGGTTGATCAGGCGGCGACGGAAATAAATGGGCAGCATATTTTCCTAGCTCTCGAGTCCTTCCTGCTTGCCCAGTTGGAGCAGCAGGAGCTTGGAAATCGACAAGACGACAAAGGTGATGAAAAAGAGGATCAAGCCCAGCTCTATGAGCGATGAAGTGTAGAGTTGGGTGGTGGCTTCGGTAAACTCGTTGGCCAGCGTTGAGGAAATCGTATTGCCGGGCATCAGCAGCGAAGTGCTCAAGTCGTCCGAGTTGCCGATCACAAAGGTGACGGCCATGGTTTCGCCCATGGCGCGGCCCAGGCCGAGCATGATGCTGCCGACGACGCCGATCCGGGCATAAGGCAAAACAATATGGCGAACCACTTCCCAGGTCGTTGCGCCGAGTCCGTAGGCGGATTCCTTGAGCAGAGAGGGTACAATTTCAAAAACATCCCGCATCACCGCAGCAATGAACGGGATCACCATGATGGCCAGGATGATGCCCGCCGACAGCAACCCGATGCCCATGGGCGCACCCTGGAACAAAAAGCCTATGCCGGGCAGCGGGCCCAGTTTGTCGATGAGCCAGGGTTCGATATTGTCGCCAAAAAAGGGCGCGAACACAAACAGGCCCCACATACCGTATATGATGCTAGGGATGCCGGCGAGTAATTCGATGGCGATACCGAGCGGGCGTTTTAGCCAATTAGGCGAAAGTTCGGTGAGAAACAGGGCGATGCCAAAACTGATGGGAACGCCGACGAGCAAGGCGATGATCGAGGTCGCAATCGTGCCGACAATGGGTACGAGCGCGCCGAATTTTTGGGTAACCGGATTCCATGTCGAGCTGCCCAGAAAATGGAAACCGAATGCTTTGATGCTGGGCATGCTGCCGATAACAAGCGAAATAATGATGCTTAGCAACAAGAAGAAAACGACAAATGCGAACAACCTCGTTGTAATGATAAACAACTTGTCTTGTAGCGCAAACCGTTTGCTGCGTTGTTCTGAGAGTGCATTCTTCATAATTTTAGTGTGCAGCAGGCACGGAGGGGTTTATTCCTTCCATGCCTTGGGTTGGTTGCAAAGATGCCGTGTTTGGCTAAACTAAAGATTACCAGATAGGCTTGCCGCTACTGTCCTTGATGTCGCTTTTCCACGTCGCTTCGATCAGCTTGATAACGCTCTGTGGCAGGGTGACGTAATCCAGGCCTGCGGCAATTTTTTCGCCGTGCGCGTAGGACCAGGCAAAAAAGTTCAACACTGCCTTGGCGCGCTCAGGATTGTCTTCAACCTTATGCATCAGAACGAACGTCGAGCCGGTGATGGGCCAGCTCATTTTGCCGGGTTCGTTGGTCTGGATGGCGTAAAAGTCGGTGACGTGAGCCCAGTCTGTACCAGCTGCGGCGGCCTGCACGTTTTTAGCAAAAGGAGTAACGAACTGGCCGTCTGCGTTCTGCATCAGCGTGTAGGTCATTTTGTTTTGCATTACGTAAGCGTACTCATTATAACCGATAGAGCCTTTGATGCGCTCGACGAAAGATGCTACGCCTTCATTGCCCTTGCCGCCGACACCGGCAGGCCAGGCGACGGAGGTGTCGTTGCCAACCTTGGCTTTCCACTCCGGGCTGACTTTGGACAGGTAATTGGTGAAGATAAAGGTTGTGCCTGAACCGTCGGAGCGATGTACGACAGTGATGCGTGTGTCGGGCAGTTTCATGCCTTTGTTCAGGGCGGCGATTTCAGGATCGTCCCAGCTCTTTACCTTGCCAAGATAGATGTCTGCCAGGGTCTTGCCATCGAGGTGAAGTGCGCCTGGGCGGATGCCTGGCAGGTTAACCACTGGGACAACGCCGCCGATGACAGTCGGGAACTGGATCAGGCCTTCTTTTTCGAGCACGTCTGGTGCGAGCGGCATGTCGGATGCGCCGAAGTCTACGGTCTTAGCCTTGATCTGGGCAATACCGCCGCCGGAGCCGATGGACTGATAGTTAAGGCTGAGGCCCGAAGTGGCTTTGTATGCTTCGGCCCATTTGGCGTAAATAGGGTATGCAAAGGTGGAGCCTGCACCGGTGATTTCGGCAGCCTGGCTGTTGGCGGCGAACGCCAGACCGGCGCTGAGCAGTAATGCGGTCGCAAGGTTGCGGGGTGTCGTTTTTTTGATTTGCATGTGGTTATATCTCAGTTTGCGTGGTGTGGAAATGAGGCGGCTAGCAGGCGCATTACCGGTTAACGAATCAAGATATCCGCTGATCGCTGCACACCATGTTAACGGATTAATATTACATAAATATTACAAATTAATGATATGAATTGTAATGGTGTTGAGGCGGCATTGTACATGTGGTGATTGACCAAAGGGGTCTCTGTGTGTACTATCTTGGGATTTGAAGGCTGGGGCGTGAGATGCGGCAAAAAATAGTCGCCGGAAACTGGAAGATGCACGGTAGCCTCGTGGCCAACCAACAATTGCTCACGCAGTTGCACGCCGCGCTGGACGGCTACGGCGGCGCGACTTTTGCGGTTTGTGTGCCCGCGCCTTATCTGGCTCAGACGCAATCCCTGTTGACGGGTTCGGCTATCGCCTGGGGCGCGCAAAATTTAAGCGCGCATAAGGCGGGCGCCTATACCGGCGAGGTGTCAGCGTCGATGTTGCTCGATTTCGCATGTCGTTACGTGATTGTCGGGCATTCGGAACGTCGCGCGCTCTACGGCGAAACCGACCAGGTCGTGGCGGCCAAGTTTGCGGCGGCGCGGGACGCGGGCCTGACTCCTATCCTGTGTGTGGGGGAAGCACTCGCGGAACGCGAATCGGGAATGGCGGAACAGGTTATCGCCCGCCAACTTGATGCAGTGCTCGCGGTTGCCGGAATAGCGGGATTTGCGCGTGCCATCGTGGCCTACGAGCCGGTGTGGGCGATAGGTACGGGAAAAACGGCGACACCGGAACAGGCGCAGGCGGTGCATGCGTTTATCCGGCACAAACTGGCTATGGTAGATGAAGGTATTGCGAGCCGGTTGATTATTCAATATGGTGGCAGCGTTAAAGCCGCCAATGCGGCCGAGTTATTCGCCCAGCCTGACATTGACGGCGGATTGATCGGCGGAGCTTCGTTGATGGCGGACGAATTTATCAGTATTTGCAAAGCCGCGCTCTCTTGAGCGAGGTGGTTTAAAGAGGTAAAATTTGGAAACGATCATTTTGATTTTTCACTTGCTGTTCGCAGTATCCGTTATCGTCCTTGTGCTTTTACAGCAAGGCAAAGGCGCGGACATGGGCGCGTCTTTCGGCAGTGGCGCGTCGGGGAGCCTGTTCGGCTCTTCCGGGTCGGCCAATTTTCTGAGCCGGAGCACCGCGATACTGGCAACGCTGTTTTTTATAACCAGTCTCGTATTGACCTATATGTCCGGGCATGAGGCCAAAAATATTGGCGTGATGCAAATGCAACAGAAATTGCAGATTGTTAAACCTGTCGCACCTATCGTGCCTGCCGTACCGGTAGCGCCGAAGGGGCAGGCAGTTCCAGGTGATGCCGGGTCAAAAGCCGGGGAAATTCCCAAGTAATTGGGGTAGGTCGCCAAGGGACGAATTATCGATTCGTCCTGTCTTATAGGCCGACGTGGTGAAATTGGTAGACACGCTATCTTGAGGGGGTAGTGGCGTAAAGCTATGCGAGTTCGAGTCTCGCCGTCGGCACCATAAACTGATTATTCGGCATGAGCATGACGCTCCGCTACGAGCGCGTGTCTATATTAGCAGTATCTCATTGATTTTGCGAGATAATCTTTATTTTATCTTTGAGCTTGACGCAGTGCTTTTAAGACAATTACACTAACCGGCTGTGTGCTCGTGACTGCGGGCTAGGAGGGCGTATTCGTGCTTGAAAATTATTTTCCCGTATTGCTGTTTGTGCTGGTCGGTTTGCTGGTGGGCATCGCCCCCATGACGCTGGGGTGGCTACTGGCGCCCAACCATCCGGACAGCGAAAAACTGTCACCTTACGAATGCGGATTCGAGGCGTTTGAGGACGCACGCATGAAATTTGATGTGCGTTACTACCTCGTGGCGATCTTGTTCATTTTGTTTGACCTGGAGATCGCGTTTTTGTTCCCTTGGGCGATCGTGTTAGGCAAGATTGGCCTGTTCGGCTATCTCGCGATGGTATTGTTCCTGGCTATTCTGGTTGTCGGTTTCATTTATGAGTGGATGAAAGGAGCGCTGGAATGGGAATAGAAGGTGTTATGGAGCAGGGGTTTGTCACCACTACGGCAGACAAGCTGATCAATTGGACGCGTACCGGATCGCTCTGGCCCATGACTTTTGGTCTGGCCTGTTGCGCTGTGGAGATGATGCAGGCGGGTGCCGCGCGCTACGACCTCGATCGTTTCGGCGTGGTGTTTCGACCCAGCCCGCGCCAATCTGACGTGATGATTGTGGCCGGTACGCTGTGCAACAAAATGGCGCCTGCGCTACGTAAGGTTTATGATCAGATGGCGGAGCCGCGCTGGGTGATTTCCATGGGCTCTTGTGCGAACGGCGGCGGTTACTACCATTATTCTTATTCTGTTGTGCGCGGCTGCGACCGCATAGTCCCGGTCGATATTTACGTGCCGGGTTGTCCGCCGACCGCGGAGGCTTTGCTGTACGGCATTATTCAGTTGCAAAATAAAATCAAACGCACCAATACCATTGCGCGTTGATGATTAAGAGCGAGTTGACATGAATTCATCACTAGAAAGCCTGTCGGTTTCCCTGTTGACCGCGTTGGGTACAAGGATAGTTCGCCAGACCAGCGCGCTGGATGAAATGACTATAGAAGTTAGATCTGCCGATCTGGGGGACGTGTTGCTCGTCCTGCGCGACCATCCCGGCTTGCGCTTCGATCAGTTGATGGATCTGTGCGGCCTGGATTATTCGGACTATAAGGAAGGCGAGCGGTCGGGGTCGCGGTTCGCCGTGGTATATCATCTGTTGTCGGTGGCGAAAAATCGGCGCGTGCGGGTCCGAGTGTATGCCGAGGAGGACGATTTCCCCGTTTTGCCGAGCATGGTCGGGGTGTGGCCGGCCGCGAACTGGTATGAGCGCGAGGCGTTCGATCTATTTGGCATTGTATTTGACGGCCATCCCGACCTGCGCCGGATTTTGACCGATTACGGATTTGTCGGCCACCCTTTCCGCAAGGATTTTCCGCTTTCCGGCAACGTGGAAATGCGTTACGACCCCGAGCAACAGCGCGTGATTTACCAGCCGGTAAGTATCGAGGCGCGAGAGGTCACGCCGCGCATTGTGCGCGAAGCGAATTATGGAGAACGTGCGTAATGGCTGAAATCCGCAATTACACGATGAACTTCGGGCCACAGCACCCTGCCGCCCACGGCGTTCTGCGCCTAGTCCTCGAACTTGACGGCGAAGTCATAGAGCGTGCCGATCCGCATATCGGTTTATTGCACCGCGCGACTGAAAAGCTGGCCGAGCATAAAACCTTCATGCAGTCGTTGCCATACATGGACAGGCTCGATTATGTTTCCATGATGTGCAATGAGCACGCCTATGTCATGGCGATCGAAAAGCTGACTGGGCTGGCCGTGCCCCTGCGCGCGCAATATATTCGGGTGCTGTTCGACGAAATTACGCGGGTGCTCAATCACCTGTTATGGCTGGGCGCGCACGCGCTGGATATCGGCGCAATGACCGTGTTTTTGTACGCGTTTCGGGAGCGCGAGGACCTGATGGATTGTTATGAGGCGGTCTCCGGCGCGCGCATGCATGCGGCTTACTATCGCCCGGGCGGCGTGTACCGCGATTTGCCGGACACGATGCCGCAGTATCTGGCCTCAAAAATCCACAACGCCGCGGCTATCCGCGATATGAACGTCAACCGCCAGGGGTCTCTGCTGGACTTCATCGCCGATTTTGCGACGCGGTTCGACGGCTATATCGACGAATACGAAACCCTGCTGACCGACAACCGGATTTGGAAACAACGCACCGTTGGCATTGGAGTGGTGTCTCCCGAACGCGCCCTGGCGCTTGGCTTTAGCGGGCCAATGTTGCGTGGCTCGGGCGTTGAATGGGATTTGCGCAAGAAACAGCCGTATGCCGTCTATGACCGACTGGATTTCGATATTCCCGTAGGTGTGAACGGCGACTGTTACGACCGTTATCTCGTGCGGATCGAAGAAATGCGTCAATCCAATCGTCTGATCAAGCAATGTGTGACCTGGTTGCAACATAATCCGGGGCCGGTAATTGTCGACAATCATAAAGTAGCGCCGCCGTCACGCGTGGAAATGAAACAGAATATGGAAGAGTTGATCCATCATTTCAAACTTTTCACCGAAGGCATGCATGTGCCCGCAGGCGAGGCTTATGCGGCTGTAGAGCATCCCAAGGGCGAGTTCGGCATCTATCTGGT
>DAICZK010000089.1 GCA_027311185.1 Sulfuriferula sp. | reverse complement strand
GCCGCGCTATGTGCATTAGCCGATCCTGAACCGCTTGCCGTAGCGCGCGCATTTGAACTGGCGGCGCCCCCGGCACCGCCGCTAGCGTTGAGACCGCTTGCACCACCACTGCCCCCGTAGGCTGTTGCGTTGCTGGTAGCGTCTCCGGATAATGGCGATGTCGGCGCGTTGGCCGCGGCGCTGCCTCCGATTCCTCCATTCCCGTCATACCGGCTATACTCATAATTACCAAAACCATTACCACCGCTCCCACCGTAAGCTGTCGCAGTATTGGCGTTATCCGTAAGCGTACCTGAAGTATCTGCGATGGCGTCTCCTCCAGCCCCCCCATTGACGGGAGGCGTATAGCTAGAGGGGCTAGTCATGATTAAAGGCGCTCCGTTCGCGCCTGATGTCCCCGACACAGTGAGCGTCGCCGCCCAAACCGGATCAGTTATTGCCAGCGCAACCAGTAACGGCAGCACACGCTTCGCAGTTTCCCTCAGCATGCACGGTTTATTCGATACAACTGTAACCTTGGCTATCTGACTCATGGAACCTCCTGATGTAAAAACAAGCGGGCTGACGAAGCCCTGAACAACCCCGCCGATTCCAGTTACTCATATGGCAAGATCGCGTCGAAATGATTTGGCCCGGCGAAGGTGGCATCGGACTGAAATTCGGCTTTATAAATGCAAGCGATGCAAGCGCGTGAGCCGTTTTCGATAGTATCCTACCCCAGAAAAAAGCGTCCGCTACCGCTAAACATCGCAAATAAAACTATTTCAATCAACAATTTTAATGCATGCTTACACTAAAATTGCGCCATATCTGTGCGTTAACACGCATACCTTATATTCAGCCAGAAAACCCTTGGTTGACGCTAGGCGCAGATAACATGGAGCTTGTGTCTCGGCAATCGCGCCCCATGAATTTAATGTATATAATAAAATTTAAATAACTATTTACAACCGGGAGCGACATGGCGATTACCGACTGGCCCGAAAACGAACGGCCGCGCGAGAGGCTACTGGCGCGGGGCGCGGCCGCATTGAGCGATGCCGAATTGCTGGCGATTTTCCTGCGCACCGGCATGCCCGGCAAGAGCGCGGTGGACATGGCGCGAGAACTGATTATCGAATTCAAAAGCCTGACGCAGCTGTTTGCGGCCAGCCATGCCGATTTTTGCGCGTTCCCGGGTCTGGGCGACGCCAAATACGCGCAACTGCAGGCTGTGCTGGAAATGGCCAGGCGGGCGCTGACCGAACAGATGCGAGAGGCCGATGCACTCAATTCCCCAACTGCGGTACGCAATTATCTGCGGCTGGCACTGGCGGGCAAGGCGCACGAAGTGTTTTGCGGCGTCTTTCTGGACAGCCAGAATCGCGTGCTGGCGGTGGAAGAGCTGTTTCGCGGCACGCTCGCGCAGGCCAGCGTTTACCCGCGCGAAGTAGTCAAGCGCGCGCTCGCGCACAATGCGGCCGGACTGATACTCGCGCATAACCACCCATCCGGCGTGGCGGAACCTAGTCGCGCCGACGAAAACCTGACTGCCTCGCTCAAGACAGCGCTCGCACTGGTCGACGTGCGCGTACTGGACCACTTCATCATCGGCCACGACGCACTCACTTCGTTTGCCGAGCGCGGCCTGTTATAATGCTTGCGATTAACCAACGCTTCGACAATCAGCTTGACCTCATGCACCAAACCATGATATAAATCGCCCTTTTCCGAATTTTGTGGGAGGTCGTCATGGCCCGTGTATGTCAAATTACTGGCAAATCGCCAATGTCGGGAAACAATGTTTCCCACGCCAATAATAAAACCAAGCGCCGTTTCCTGCCTAACCTGCAATCGCGCCGGTTCTGGCTGGAAAATGAAAATCGTTTCATTCGCCTGCGCGTCAGTACCGCAGCGCTGCGTACGATAGACAAAAAAGGCATAGAAGTCGTGCTCGCAGAAATGATCGCCAAGGGCGAGAAAGTTTAAAGGATAGAACATGGCTAGCAAAATCCGTGAAAAAATCAAGCTGGAATCCACTGCAGGAACCGGGCATTTCTATACCACCAGCAAAAACAAGCGCACCACGCCTGAAAAACTGGAGTTCATGAAATTCGACCCCAAGGCCAGAAAACACGTACTCTATAAAGAGCTGAAACTGAAGTAAACCCCTGCCCCGGCCAGAAGATTCGGCCGATAGAGCCGCGCTGACCTGGGCAAGACCGAATCGTCACGGCTCACCTTCGTACTACAGCCTCGCCCCCAAAGCCTGACTTCCGTGCCCAAGCTGCCCGTCGTTTGCAAAATAGACCCAATTGATTTAAAATCAACTGGCGTTTCCGATGCATCTTGCCCGATCGCAAATGGCACCTGGCGTCATCCAATAGCCCCGTGCTGAACTGAAATAAGCAAAAGTCACAAAGTCTTAAGCGCAAAGGGAGGGGACGAAACATCGACTTCCATCGCGGTTTCCACGACAGTCCCTGTCAGCCTGCCACCTTTGAGCACCCCGCGCCTGTTTTCGATCAAGGACTGGTGACCGTCGATGCCGCTGGATAACAGATTATTGCTGTATTGCCTGGTAACAGTGTCGGCTGCCATGACGCTGAGCATAGTCGTGGCCCTCCAGCCGAACGAGCAGGGTGGGTTGAAGAAGTGGGCGTGCGCCATGGGGCTGGAATCCGCTGCCTGGCTGCTGTTTGCCATACACAACTCCATTCCGCTTGCGGTGTCGGTCATCCTCGCCAACGCCATTTTCTCTACCGCACAGGCAATCAAACTCGTCGCCGTTTATGAGTATCAGAAATTCAAGTGCCCGGTCTGGCAATGCGTATTTCCCGTTGTCGCCAACCTGCTCACCTTCGGATTTTTACTGCACGGCAGTCAGGACGAGCTCATCGCCGCCGGCAGCCTGATTTATGCAATGCAAATGCTGCTGCTCGGCGTTGCTCTGCTCGGCGATACCAGATCGCGCGGCAACGCCTGGAAATTGCTCTTTGTTTCGACTTCCGCTACCGTTGCCGTGTACCTGTTGCGCGTGATCGATGTGCTGGCCGACTATCGATTCTCCGCCTGGCTGCAACTTATGCTCCCGCAACAGACGCTGCAAAACGTCACCATGCTCGGCGTAATCGGCCTGAGCGTGACTGAATCCATGGGGTTCGTGCTGATGCTCAAACAGCGCTCCGACCGCGAAAATCTTTCCCTGGCGATGACCGACGCTCTCACCGGCACCTTCAATCGCCGAGCTTTCATGGAACGAGCCGACAAAGAGTGCTTCATCGCGCAACGCCACGGCTTGCCGCTGGCGCTGCTCATGATAGACGTCGATCATTTTAAAAAAATCAATGACCGCTACGGGCATCCGGCCGGCGACGAAGTTCTGGCCGAAATCGCGCGCCTGTTGACCTCGCGCTTGCGCAAGGAAGACACCCTGGGACGCTATGGCGGCGAAGAGTTTTGCGTCCTGCTTCCGGGCACCGACGAACCGGGCGCGGTAGCGATAGGCGAAGCATTGCGCATGGCGATATCGACCTCGCCGCTGACCAAGGGTAGCCCCCCGGTTTTTGCGACCGTCAGCATAGGAATTACCGTCAAACCGGCTGCCGATAGGATGTTCAGGCCTGATTTTTCCAAATTGCTGGCGGCGGCCGACGCAGCGCTGTATCAGGCCAAGCACGACGGGCGCAACCGCGTGGTCCTGCTCAACAGCCTGCGCACGCCTGTCAATTGAACGAACTGACCGCGCACTATCCGGGCTTGGGACTTAGGCTCGATGTATCAACCACAAGGTCGCGCAGCCCCAGACGATTACCGCAACCACCAAATGCGGGTCGCGTATCACGTCGCGCGACGGATCACCGCCGCCGCACTGCCTATGCAACAGATAAATATAACGAAATACCCCGTACATGACGAACGGCACGGTATAAATCAGATTCGTCGTGCCCTGCACGCGGACAGTATCGGGACTCATAGTATACAGACTGTAGCTCATGATCACACCCGCCGCGGTAATGCCTATCATCTTGTCCAGCAGCAACGGACTATAATGCGCGAGTACCTTGCGGTGCGCGGCCTGGCTGTCGTCAAGCGCGATAATCTCGGCACGGCGCTTGGCAAACCCCAAAAACAGCGTCACCATCAACCCGCACAGCAACAGCCATTGCGACGGCGGAATGCCAACACCCAGGGTTCCGGCCAGAATCCGCAACATGAAACCCGCCGCGATCACAAACACGTCGAGAATCACCACATTTTTCAAATAAGCCGAATAAGCCAGATTCATTATCGCGTATCCCGCAACAATAGCCAGCACGGTCGGACTCACCACTCCAGCCAGCGACAGCGCGCCCCCGGCGAGCGCCAATGCAAACAGCACAGCCATCCCCATGCTCATCTGCCCCGCCGCCAGCGGACGCAAACGCTTCACCGGGTGCAAGCGATCACGCTCGACATCGGCCATATCGTTGACGATATACACCGCGCTCGACATCAGCGAAAAACCAACGGCGGCAACAATCACCCGATACACCAGGGGCGCATCGTGCCAGGCGTGACCAAACAACAACCCGGTAAACACAAAACTGTTTTTCAACCATTGATGCGGGCGCATCAACCGCCATAAACTTGCAATGACCTTCATCGGTTCCGTTTCTCTGCGTCTATCAAATGGCTATGAGCCGATGCGAGCGGAGCGCAAAACACACGCCGCTCGGATCAGCCATGCCGTGTCGTTTCCGGCATGTGCCGATAATACGCGTGATCCGCCAACGCCAGCAGTTCCCGGTCGCCTTTGCTGTCGCCGTAAGCGTAAAGCGTATAAGCGTCGCGCGCGCCCAGCAATGTGCTCAGGCGCTGCACTTTTTCTTCACCGTAGCAATTGCGCCCCATCAATTCGCCTGTATAAATGTCGTCCGCCACCGCCAGCCGCGAACCCAGCACTTCGGTCACGCCCACGGTCTCGGCCCAAGGGCGCAGATAACACTCCAGCGAGGCGCTGACGATGACACAACGATGACCCTGACGCTGGTGCCAGCGCAAGCGCGCAAGCGCCGCCGGACGGATAAGACCGGGAAGCGGTCCGGTGGCAAAGTATTGCGCGAACGGCTGCATCGACTGCACGCTCTTGCCGCGCAAAAATTGCCTCAGCAAACGATTTTTAATGTCATGATTGCTCATGCCGCCGAGCAGATAAGCAAGCAGATTGGGCGACAAGCCCAACATTTTGCGCATAAAATGCGCGGTGCCGGCAAACTCGCGCAAAAATGGGAGGAAACTATCGCCACGGCTCAGCGTGCCGTCGAAATCGAAAGCGGCAACGACAGGCTTGTTCATAGCTTGAGTCGTTTAAAGACTGATTCGGGGATACTCCTGATAATCAGCATGATATAACGCCAGAACCAGGGCAGGTAAATGACGTCGGCCGATTTGCCGAGCGCCCGGACTATGCGCTCGCCCACATATCGCGGCGAGGCCACCAGGAACAACCCGGGCAGGCCGTAAGTCATGGCGGTGTCGACAAACCCCGGCTTGACCGTGATGACGCGCACCCCGCTGCCGTACAAACGGTTGCGCAAACCTTGCAGATACAAGGCCAGCGCGCCCTTGGCCGCACCGTAGGTATAATTGCTCTGCCGCCCACGGTCACCGGCGACCGAACCGATGCCGATAATGAAACCCTGCCTGCGCGCTTCGAGATAACTCGCACAATGGCTCAGGATGGAAGCGGCGGCAGTAAAATTCACCAGCACAACCTCGGCCCCCACGCTGAAATCGCGTGCCGCCTGCTGGTCGCCCAGATGGCCCATGGCCAGCACCACGCCGTCCATTTCGCCCATGCTGCTGACCGCCTGGGCAAAAAATCGGGCATGACTGTCGAGCGCCTCGGCAACGAATACCCCCCATCCGGTTTTGACCTGATAGCGTATCGCCAGGTCGGCCGCAATGCGCGCCAGTTCGTCGACATTTCTGCCGGCCAGATACAAATCGTAGCCCTGCGCCGCGAACGCTGCGGCAGTCGCGCGCGCGATGGCGGACGAGGCGCCGACTATCAACACTACCTTACGCAAGACCCAGCCCCAATCGCCGCGCCAGGCTGGATTCGAAACGCAGCAGCGGATCGACTGCCGCTTTGATTTGCCGCCACTCGTTATAA
>DAICZK010000088.1 GCA_027311185.1 Sulfuriferula sp. | reverse complement strand
GGACAATATGACCTCATTACCCTGGATCGCATGCTGCCCTTTGTTGACGGCCTGACCATCGTGACTGCCATGCGCGAACAAAACATTGATACGCCCGTGCTGATGATCAGCGCGCTGAGCGATGTGGATGAGCGGGTGGACGGCCTGCGTGCGGGCGGCGACGATTATCTGGTCAAACCGTTCGCCTCGGAGGAAATGGCAGCGCGAGTAGAAGTCTTGCTGCGCAGGCAAGGCCGGACAGAACGCCAGACCAGGCTGCGCGTTGTAGATCTTGAACTCGATCTGGTGACACGACAGGCACGCCGTGCCGAAAAAGAACTGGATCTGCTGCCGACCGAATTTCGCCTGCTGGAATATCTCATGCGCAATTCCGGCCAAACCTTGACACGCAACATGCTGTTCGAGTCGGTTTGGGGCTATCATTTCGATCCGGGCACCAATATCATCGATGTGCACATCGGCCGACTGCGGCGCAAGGTCGATGTACCGTCGCTACCGCCGCTCATCCACACGGTGCGCGGTGTGGGGTACATGCTGAGTGAGCATATCTGAACTATCGCGAACGGTCGCCTTCCGGCTGACCCTGTTATACAGCCTGTTTTTCTCGGCGTGCGTGGTCA
Source organism: Sulfuriferula sp. (assembly GCA_027311185.1). Classification (GTDB taxonomy): domain Bacteria; phylum Pseudomonadota; class Gammaproteobacteria; order Burkholderiales; family Sulfuriferulaceae; genus Sulfuriferula. Next base: position 5,625 of record DAICZK010000088.1, on the reverse strand, counting down.
TGCTGCTGGGCTTCATCTATTGGCAGACGGCAACGGAAATGACACGTCGTGTCGATCTGATCCTGACGCTCGAAGAAACGCGTTTCAACCAGGTGGGACTCAGCAGCCTGTCCGATGAAATCAACAAAAGCATACAGCTCGACCAGCGGCATGTATTTTTTTACGGGTTGTTTTCGTCCGACGGGCGCCTGATTGCCGGGAATATTCCCCGGCTGCCGACCGGTATGCCGGTGGACGCTCACATCCACGGAACCACGCTGTCCGCGACCAATCTGGCATCGCAATCACTTCCCGCACGTGCGCTGGCCATCCGCGTAAGTTCGGGAAACGTCCTGTTGATAGGGCACGATGTACAGCAGTTCACCGAGTTCGGCGAGGTCATGCGTGGCGCTTTTTTCTGGGGCGGGTCGCTGACCATTCTGCTTGGCCTGGCAGTCGGTTTGCTCCTCAGTTTTGGGCCGCTACGACGCGTCGAACAGATTCAGCAGGTGTGCGAACTGATCATGCACGGCAATATGAAGCAGAGGCTGCCGGTCAGCGGCCGGCATGATGAACTCGACATGCTGGCCGTGATCGTGAACAAAGTACTCGATGAAGTCGACAGGCTGATGTCGGAGGTCAAAAGCGTCGGTGACAATATTGCGCACGATCTGCGCACTCCGTTGACCCGGCTTCGTGCCGTGCTGTACCGCATGCAGCAGCAATTTGCCGACGCACCGGCCCAGCATGCCATGATGGGACAGGTTATCGCCGAAGTGGATTCTCTGTTGCTGCGCTTCCGCGCCTTGTTGCGCATTTCCGAAATCGAAAACAAGCAGAGGCGGGCCGGTTTCAAGTTGATACAGTTGCCGGATATTCTGGCGCAGGCGGTCAATTTTCTGGAACCGCTGGCGGAAAACAAATCGATCAGGCTGTCTATGGTGACGGAGCCGGTCGATCCCATTAATGGCGACGGCGAGCTGTTGTTCGAGGTTTTCGTCAATGTGCTCGACAATGCAATCAAATTTACCCCTGAGGGCGGGCGGGTCGAAGTGCATCTTTCGCGCGGCTCCAAGGGCACGCAGGTCGACATTGTCGATAGCGGAGCCGGAATCCGGGAGAGCGAAAAATCGGCTGTGCTCAATCGCTTTTACCGCGGTGAAAGCGATTTGCAAGTACCCGGATTTGGATTGGGGTTGAGTATTGTGATGGCGATCATCAGATTGCACGATTTCAGGTTCGAACTGGTGGATGCCGATCCGGGTACTCGTGCGACAATCTATTGCTGGCAGCAAGGCGAATGAACAATCGCTGCTACGTATTGGTTCGATCGTAAAATGCTAAAGGATCGCCGCTTAAGTCCGATCGCTCGAAGCTTGATGGAACTACCAGTCATTCGACCAGGCTCAAGCGGGCGAGTCGCCGGTTATGTCAATGGGCAGGTTTCGCAACTACCTAATATTGTGGGCCACCCTTCATTCATGGTTTGACAAGGCCTTTAGTCCTGAGCGCAGTCAAAAGGCCCCGCGAACGGCGGACTTTATTAGCGTTTTCTTAATTAAATTAAATTCACGATAGTCTTGCCCCCTATGCTTTGGATACAATCGCGCAGTTTTGAAATCGGCCTGTGCGCTTGGCTGCAATAACCCAGTGTGCAGGTTTGAATTCAACGTTCCCTTCTGACGGAGTATACGAATGATTTGGTTTGTTCGAGTTGCACTGAGCCGCCCCTACACGTTTGTCGTGCTGGCTTTGCTGATCCTGATTATCGGTCCCCTTGCGGCGCTGAAATCGCCGACGGATATCTTCCCCGACATCAAGATCCCGGTTATCAGTGCAGTCTGGTCATATACTGGCCTTTCTCCGGAGGATATGTCCGGCCGTGTTGTTTACTATTACGAGCGGGCATTGAGTTCCACCGTCAACGATATCGACCATATCGAATCGCAGTCTTTGCTGGGCTTCGGTGTCGTCAAGATTTTCTTCCAGCCGACTGTTGACATCCGCACGGCGACTGCGCAGGTCACTTCGATTTCTCAGACGGTGCTCAAGCAGATGCCGCCCGGCATCACGCCGCCGCTGATCATGAACTACAATGCGTCTACCGTTCCTATCCTGCAATTGGCGCTGTCGAGCATCAAGGAGTCGGAGCAAAAGTTGTTCGACTACGGGCAAAATTTCATACGTCCCCAACTCGCAACTGTTCCGGGCACCGCAGTTCCGTCGCCTTACGGCGGCAAAGTCCGCCAAATCCAGATTGACGTGAATCCGATAGCACTCCAGGCCAAGCATCTGTCGGCCCAGGATGTCGAGAACGCACTTGCCGCGCAAAACCAGATCATTCCGGTTGGAACACAGAAAATCGGGCGCTTTGAATACAGCGTAAAACTGAACAACAGCCCGGATGCGTTCCTGGAAATCAACAACATGCCGGTAAAGTATGTCAATGGCACGATCGTTTATATGCGCGATGTAGCCAGTGTGCGTGACGGCAATCCTCCGCAGACCAATATTGTGCGAGTCAACGGCAGTCGCGCCGTCCTGATGACCATTCTGAAGAGCGGTGCTGCGTCGACTCTGGATATTGTCAGCAACGTCAAGAAGATGCTGCCCATCATTTCCGAGACCCTGCCTTCGTCAGTGCACATCGATGCGATTGGCGACCAGTCCATATTCGTGAAGGCCGCGGTTACCGGCGTGGCGCGCGAAGCGGTCATCGCAGCCATGCTGACCAGCCTGATGATCCTTCTGTTTCTGGGAAGCTGGCGTTCAACCGTCATTATCGCCGTATCTATTCCACTCGCGATCCTGTCTTCCATCACCGCCCTGTATGCGATCGGCGAGACGCTGAATATCATGACGCTGGGTGGTCTGGCACTGGCGGTCGGTATTCTGGTGGACGATGCCACAGTGACAATCGAAAACATCAACTGGCACCTTGAAAAAGGAAAAGAAGTCCGCACCGCGATCATGGACGGCGCGCACCAGATCGTCACTCCGGCATTCGTTTCGTTACTGTGCATCTGCATCGTTTTCATCCCGATGTTCTTCCTGACCGGCGTCGCCCACTACCTGTTCGTACCGATGGCGGAAGCCGTGGTGTTTGCGATGATCGCTTCGTTCTGCCTGTCGCGTACCCTGGTTCCGACGATGGCTGCATTCCTGTTGCGTCCGCATAGCATCGGCGGCCATGCTTCCGGAGAGATGTTGCAGATCATGCAGCTGGATCACCACACGCCGTCGGTGTCGCGCAATCCCCTGGTGCGGTTTCAGCAGGGGTTCGAACACCGGTTCTCGCGTATCCGCGATGTGTATTATTCTCTGCTGGTACTCGCGATCGAAAACCGGCGTAAATTCGTGATCGGGTTTCTGTCTATCGTCATGTTATCTTTTGCCCTCGTGCCATTTCTGGGCCGGGATTTCTTCCCCGCCGTCGATGCCGGACAAATCAAGATGCATGTGCGCGCACAAGTGGGTACGCGTATCGAGGAAACGGCAAAGCTGTTCGACCAGGTCGAACAGAGTATCAGCAGCACGATTCCGCGGGACGAACTGGGCAGCATCGTCGACAATCTCGGCTTGACGGTTAGCGGTATCAACCAGGCCTACAACAATACCGGCACAATCGGCCCGCAGGATGGCGACATTCTGATTTCGCTCAATGAGGGACACCATCCTACTGACGAGTATGTGACGAAGTTGCGCGCGAACCTTGTGCGCCAATTTCCGGGCACCACCTTTTCGTTCCTGCCCGCGGATATCATCAGCCAGATTTTGAACTTCGGCGCACCGGCTCCCATCGATGTGCAAGTGATGGGCCCGAACGGCGATGAAAATATGGCGTATGCGCAAAAACTGCTGCGCCAGATCAACAAGGTGATCGGCGTCGCCGATGCCCGCATACAGCAAGCCAACAACTATCCGCTACTGATGGTCGACGTCGATCGTACCCGCGCGAAACAGCTTGGTGTCACCGAGCGCGATGTCACCAACAGTCTGGTCGTGACGATGGCCGGCAGCGGACAGGTCGCCCCCGCTTTCTGGTTGAACAAACGCAATGGCGTGTCTTATCCGATCGTTGCGCAGACGCCGGAATACCGCAACCAGACTTTGTCCGATCTTGAAAATATCCCGATTGCCGGAGACGCTGTCCATGGCGCGCTCATACTGGGCGGGGTGGCAAACATCACGCGCTACAACACGCCAGGGGTGGTTTCGCACTATGCGGTACAGCCGGTCATCGACATCTTCGCCACGCCGCAACATCGCGATCTCGGCGCGGTGGCGGCTGACATCGAGCGCATACTCCAGGCAAACGAGAAAGACCGCCCCAAAGGGTCTATCATCAGTTTGCGCGGACAAGTACAGACCATGAACACCGCCTTCAGCGGATTGCTGTTCGGCCTGCTTGCCGCCGTGGTGCTGATTTATTTGCTGATTGTCGTCAACTTCCAGTCGTGGAGCGACCCGTTTGTTATCATCACGGCACTGCCAGCGGCCCTTGCGGGTATAGTCTGGATGTTGTTTGCCACTCATACGACACTGTCTGTCCCGGCATTGACCGGAGCGATCATGTGCATGGGCGTCGCCACCGCAAACAGTATTCTGGTGGTCAGCTTCGCACGGGAGCGGCTGCTGCACAGCGGAGACGCCATCCGGGCCGCACTGGAGGCCGGATTTACGCGGTTCAGGCCGGTTCTGATGACGGCGCTTGCGATGATCATCGGCATGGCACCAATGGCGCTGGGCCTGGGTGAGGGTGGCGAACAGAACGCCCCTCTCGGTCGCGCCGTGATCGGCGGTTTGCTTGCCGCCACAGTAGCTACCTTGTTTTTCGTACCTATCGTATTCAGTATCATACATAGACACCACCAACACATTACAAACGATGGAGAAAAGAGTGAGCTCTAACGATATACAGACGCCGCTGCGCAAAAGTCCACCAGCCAATCTCAAACTCAAGGCGATGGTCGCTCTGGCGATCGCCATCGGCATAGTCGCATGGGGAATGAGCAGCAGGATGAGGGATAAAACTGCACTGGAGAACGTGAAACAGGAGCAGGCGATTCCGACCGTCAGCATCGTGCAACCCGCGCTCAGGCAGGATGCGCAGGTGCTCACGCTGCCCGGAAATCTGCAGGCCTATTATTCCGCCACGGTTTATGCGCGAGTCGACGGTTATCTGAAAGACTGGCGGGTCGATATCGGTGACAAGGTCAAGGCCGGGCAGCTGATGGCTGAAATCGAAACGCCCGAGCTGGACCAGCAACTGAAGAAGTCGGAGGCGAATCTCGATACCGCCATCGCCAATGTGAAACTCACGGAAATTACCAGTGCCCGCTGGCAAAATCTGCTGACGAGCGATTCCGTTTCGCAACAGGAAGCGGATGAAAAGAAGGGCGATTTCGAGGCGAAACAGGCGCTGGTTGCGGCAGCCAAGGCGGATGTGGAGCGCTTGCGTGCGCTCGAGTCGTTCAAGCGCATCACCGCTCCTTTCGACGGCGTGGTGACCGATCGCAAGACGGATATCGGTGCGTTGATCAACGCAGGCCATGATGCCGGGCATGAGCTGTTTACCGTTGCCGATGTGCACAAGCTCCGGCTTTACGTCGATGTCCCGCAAAATTATTCCAACCAGATCTACAT
>DAICZK010000087.1 GCA_027311185.1 Sulfuriferula sp. | reverse complement strand
TGCCGGGATAGATCTGGTTGTCACGGATATTTCGCGGCCGCTCGACGATCAGCGCGGCGCCATCGTTGAGGTCAACGCCGGGCCGGGCCTGCTGATGCACCTCAAGCCCGCCGACGGCACGCCGCGTCCGGTCGGCCGCGCCATCGTCGATCACCTGTTTCCGCCTCATGCCCCTGGGCGTATCCCCATCGTCGCAGTGTGCGGCAGCAAGGCTGGCAGCGCAGTCGCCCGACTCATCGCCGAATTGCTGCAACTCGACAATCAACGCACCGGACTGGCCTGCCGCGAAGGCTTATATCTGGATCAAAGACAGGTAGAACCCGGTGAGTGCGCCAACTGGGCGGCAGCGCACAAGCTGCTGCTCAATCCGGCGCTCAATGCAGCGGTCATAGAAACCACCGCACTGAGCCTGTTGAGCGAGGGTCTGGCGTACGATCGCTGCCAGGTCGCCGTACTGACCGATATCGATCCGCACGAGGACTTCAGCGAATATGCGATCAGTTCAACGGCGCAGCGTTACAGCATTTACCGCACTTTTGTCGACATCGTGCTGGCCGATGGCATAGCCGTACTCGATGCGGGCGATCCGCTGATGCGCGACATGGCGGAGTTATGCGATGGCGAGGTCATATTTTTTTCAACTGACCCCACACTGCCGATCATGCTCAACCATCGCGCACAAAACGGCCGCACCGTCAGCATGGAAAACGGCGCGGTCGTCCTGAGCCAGGGTAACGACAGCAGCACGCTCATCGAGATTGCCGAACTACCCGCCCACCTCATTACCGTCACCCAGGCATTGGCGGGCGTCGCCGCGGCGTGGGCGCTGAACATGGACAGGGAATTGATCTGCGCCGGGCTCCACGCTTACACTAATAACCAAGGATAATCATGGATGTATCCCGCATCCGCGTGTTACGCGGACCTAACCTGTGGAGTCGGCACTGCGCGATCGAGGCGATTGTGCATTGCAGCGCTTCGGAATCCGACCTGACCCGACTGCCCGAATTTGAAACGGCTCTGCGCGCGCGTTTTCCCGAATTGGGTGCGCTGCAACCGATAGGCGGCAACCCGCATATTCCGATGGCGCACGCGCTGGAGCTCGCCGCGCTCACCTTGCAAGCGCACGTCGGCTGTCCCGTCACCTTCAGCCAGACCACGCCGACGCAGGAAGATGGCACCTATCAGGTCGTGGTCGAGTACAGCGAAGAAGCCGTGGGCCGGCTGGCGTTGAATCATGCGCTGGCGCTGTGTCACGCCGCAGCCGACAACCTGCCCTTCGAAGCCGCACGCGCAGAGGCCGAACTTCGCTTGCTTGACGAAGAGCTGCGCCTGGGGCCTAGCACCGGGGCCATCGTTGCCGCTGCGGTACAGCGCGGCATCCCTTACCGCAGACTGACCGACGGCAGTATGGTGCAGTTCGGCTGGGGCGCGCGGCAACGCCGCATTCTCGCAGCGGAAACCGATGACACGAGCGCCGTGGCCGAAGCCATTGCCCAGGACAAAGACCTCACCAAACACCTGCTCCATGCCGCCGGAGTACCGGTGCCCAACGGGCGCCCGGTGACCGACGCCGAGGACGCATGGACGGCAGCATGCGAAATTGGCTGTGCCGTCGCCGTGAAACCGCAATTCGGTAACCAGGGCAAGGGCGTAGCCGTGAATCTCGACAGCCGCGAACAGATACTTGCTGCCTATCACGCGGCAGCGAGGGTCAGCGCTTCGGTCATCGTCGAGCGCTACATAACCGGCCACGATTTCCGTTTGCTGGTCGTGGGTGACGCTCTGGTCGCTGCGGCGCGCCGCGACCCGCCCCACGTGTTTGGCGACGGCACGCACACCATCGGCGCTCTGGTCGAAAAAATCAACAGCGACAGTCGCCGCAGCGATGGTCATGCCACGTCGCTGAGCAAGATTTGCCTCGACGACGTCGCCGCCGCCACCCTCGCCAAGCAAGGTTACGATGTTGACAGCATTCCCGCGATCGGCGCTCTGGTCCTGCTGCGCAACAACGCCAATCTCAGCACCGGCGGCTCGGCGACCGATGTCACCGACGACGTGCACCCCGAAGTCGCGGCGCGCGCGGTCGATGCGGCAAAGATGATAGGACTGAACATTTGCGGCGTGGACGTACTGTGCGACAGCATCCATCAGGCGCTGGAAAAACAGGGCGGCGGTATTGTAGAAGTCAATGCCGCGCCCGGTCTGCGTATGCATTTGACGCCCTCGTTCGGCAAACCTCGCGATGTCGGTAAAGCAATTGTGGAGATGATGTTTGCGAACGGCGATAACGCACGCATCCCCGTCGTCGCGGTAGCCGGAACCAACGGCAAGACGACGACGGTTAGGCTTACCGCGCATTTACTCCGGCAAAAAGGCTGGTGCGTCGGCATGACGAACTCCGATGGCGTTTATATCGACGACCGCCGTATCGACAGCGGCGATTGCAGCGGCCCGAAAAGCGCCCGCAACGTCTTGTCTCATCCCGCTGTCGAGGCCGCCGTCCTCGAAACAGCGCGCGGCGGATTATTGCGCGAAGGCCTGGCGTTCGACCGCTGCAGCGTAGCGATCGTCACCAACATCGGCGTCGGCGATCATCTGGGCCTGAATTACATCAATACGACGGAAGATCTGGCCGTAGTCAAACGCGTTATTGTCGAAAATGTCGCAGTCAACGGCTTTGCCGTACTGAATGCAGCCGATCCGCCGGTGGCGAAAATGGCAAGCAGCTGTCCCGGCGGCGTGATTTTCTTTGCCCGCGACAAGCATAATTCCGTAATCGCTACGCATTATGCCCGCGGTCTGCGCGCCGTGTACTGCGAAGACCGGAACATCGTTATGCGCGAAGGCAAATCCGTACAGCGTATCGCCATGGCGGATATCCCGCTTACGCACAACGGCACTATCGCATTCCAGATCGACAACGCCATGGGCGCTATCGGCGCGGCATGGGCGTTGGGTCTGGACCGGCAAACGATCCGCAATGGTTTATCCACTTTCTTCAATACCAGCGATTCAGCGCCCGGCCGATTCAATATATTTTCCTACCGCGGCGCAACGCTCATCGCCGACTACGGTCATAATCCGGACGCTATCGCCGCCCTCATCGCAGCCGTCGACGACATGCCGGCGCGGCGCAGATTTGTCGTCATCAGCGGCGCCGGCGACAGGCGCGACGAGGACTTGCGTCGGCAAACCGAACTGCTAGGCGGCGCTTTCGATAATGTTATCCTCTACCAGGATCAATGTCAGCGCGGACGCGCCGACGGCGAAGTATTAGCACTATTGCGCGAGGGATTGAGCAACGCCACCAGGACCCGGGAAATTCACGAAATCAATGGCGAATTCAACGCCATAGACTTCGCCCTCTCGGCACTGCAACCCGGCGATCTGAGCCTGATATTGATCGATCAGGTCGAGGAAGCGCTGGCGCATATCGCGCAACGGCTGGCACAACCATAACACCGGCGCGATACGCGCCCGTATCAGGGCGTGGCGCCAGGTGCTGCGGCATCGTTAGCCTCGATGCCGTAGGGTGCGAAATCGTATTTCTCGGGCACGATAGCCGCAATCACGTCGTCTATGACCGGGCTGCCGGGACTGATAGGAATCGGAATGATGCGCTGTGCTTGGGCAACATATTTTATCCGGTCCCAGTCGACTTTAGGCAGGCCGCCAACATCGCGCGCGAGGTACTCGATCACAGCTTCCGTCGCCTGATTCTGCGGGCTTTTCGGTACATCTGCCATCGCCTGATGCTGAGGATTTTTCGATACATCGGCCTTCATCGCGACGGGCTCGGATGCGCTCAGAAAAAGTACGTGGTCGCGCTCTCCGACCATAAACGGCTGATTGACGATGCTCACTGGAGTCCCCACCGGAACCTTGGGAAACAAATAGGCCGCGTTTTCCGGGTACAAATGCAGACAACCGTGGCTCACGCGCATGCCCACGCCCCACGGCCGATTGGTGCCGTGTATGAAGATTTCCGAAAATCCGGTTTCCAGGGCCAACATCCCCATCGGATTACCCGGCCCGGGCGGAAAATAGGTGGGAAAATTCGAATTCCCCTGACTGCGATGTTCCTCCCAGATATCCTTGGGCACTATCCAGGCAGGGTCTTTGAATTTGGCGATGATACGCGTCTTGCCCAGAGGCGTAGACCAGTCAGGCCGCGAAATACCGATGGGGAACGTGACGACCACTGCCGGTTGATTGGCGATGGACTTAGGAAAATAGTAAAGTCGGCGCTGCGCGACGTTGATGACGATACCCGTCCACGGACGCGGCGGCAGGATGAACTCGCCAGGGACGACAATCCGGGTTCCGGGGCTGGGAAGCCAGATCGAAACCCCGGGATTTGCAGTAGTGATTTCATTGTAACCCAGATCGAAATGGCGGGCGATATCGAGCAGCGTATTGCGCGGGTCAGCGATCACTACCCGAATTTGCCCGACGATATTGCTGCCATCGGTCGGGAGCGGAAAAACGGCGCCCCAACTCGACGCAGAAGAGACCAGACACAACAGCGCGAACATCCGCAAACTCCGAATCGAACGCAATGCCACGCCCGGAAGATAAAATCGTTTTTGCTTCATAACCGGAATATAATCCTAATAAATAATGGCAGTTGACCGCCTGCCCAACGAATTATTCTATGAACCTTAATCAGGCTTTTATGTTTTTCCCAAGCATCCGATCCAAGGCTACAACCGATTCCGTTCAACTTACCCCAACACGCCCGGCAACCGCCAGGCAAATACGAACGCTGTGGTTAGCAGTCTGTATTCCCTGCATTTTCCTCAACCTGACCTTGCCGAGTATTGCACAGGCCGCGAGCCGCGAGCCCTGGGTACTGGTAGACACCGCAAACGATGTACTGACGGTTTTCTCGTCCGATGGTCATATCATCACGCGTTTTTCCAATATCGCACTCGGCAGCGGCGGCGCTACGATGACCCGGCACAAAGGCGACGATGCAACGCCTCTGGGTACCTTTCACGTCGCCTGGATCAATCACCACAGTCGTTTCAATACGTTTTACGGTCTGGATTATCCTACTTCTGGCATCGCGATTCGCGCTTACATCAAAGGAGACATTACCAGCGCCGAGTTCGATGCCATCATCAGCGCGCTTCGCCGGCATCGCATTCCGCCCCAGAACACCTCGCTCGGCGGTCAGTTGGGCATACACGGTCTAGGTAGCGGCAATCCGCAGGTTCAGGAGTCGATGGACTGGACTGATGGTTGCATCGCTCTCACCAATCGCGAAATCGGCCTGCTTTCACGCTGGGTGCATATAGGCACTAAAGTCGTCATCCGCTGAATTATGCGCCTGCTTTGAGTCTCTCAAATGGAATCAGCCAACTCGCCCGCCGCAACGGCCATCGACTCGTTGCAGCGCGCGTAAGACAAAAAAGGAAGCTTGAGCGTCCTTTTTTGTCCAGACGAGTCGTCGGTTTACTTCTGCATGGTTTTCTTGAACATGCGATCAATTTTCTCTGACAGACTGTCCACTTCCTGCATGGCCTTGTCTGCTTCGGCTTTTGCCTCGTCAGCAGTAGATTTTGCTTGATCGGCAGTGCTGTTGGCCTGGTCAGCCTTCTGCGCAGCCTGATCGGCTTCGGTCTTCGCGGCAGCAGCGGCAGCATTGGCCTGATCGGCTTTCTCGGCCGCTTGCTGTGCAGTGGTCTGAGTCTTGTCCAGATCGCCGCTGGTAGCGCAACCGCCCAACAGAGCAACGCCAAGTACCGTAGCGCCAAGCAGGGAGAACTTTTTGTATGAAGATATCTTAATCATGTATTTACTCCGGAAGTATATAAAAAAGTTATATAATAAACATAAATGTCACGCACTGAAAGTAAAATGTAGCGATTCAGCCTGAACGGGCATGTGCCTCCCGCCCTATGACTGTGACATAGTACCAGTTTCTTGAGATTATGGGCATAGCAGCCGTTTTTTGCGCCTGCTGTACTCTCTCGCTACCGAGTTCGTGGAGCCAAGCCAACAACCACTTCATCGCCAGCCCATATCAATGCTATATTCAACATTAGGGAATGTCAATATTGATAGCTTCGCGGGGGTATTCTGTCTTACGCCTCGCGGCACCGGACAGACAGGGCGGCAAGAAAGCCGCCCGAGGGATGTCAAGCCGCTGCGATCAGCGATTTGAGCTCGCCGTTCTCGAACAGCTCTTTCATGATATCCGATCCACCGACGAATTCGCCGTTGATGTATAGCTGCGGGATGGTTGGCCAGTTGGCAAAGTCCTTGATGC
>DAICZK010000086.1 GCA_027311185.1 Sulfuriferula sp. | reverse complement strand
CGTGATCCTCATCACGGCCATCATGCTTTACCCCATCATCATTTCCCTGAACAAAGGACTGGTCAAACTCTCGTCCGACCTGCTCAAAGGCAATATCGAACTGATGGATGTGCTGGGCAGTGCCATTGCGAAGCGGGATTCGGATACCAACAGCCATAATTACCGCGTTACCATCTATTCGATTCGCTTCGCAGAAATGCTCGGGCTTTCCAGTGCCCAAATCTGCAATCTGATCGCGGGAGCATTTCTGCACGACGTGGGAAAAATAGGCATCAGGGACAATATCCTGCTCAAGCCGGCCGGATTGACCGACGAGGAATTTGCCGTCATGCGCACCCATGTGCTGCTGGGCGTCGACATCATCAGCAGGTCGAAATGGCTAAAGGGCGCGCGAGAAGTGGTTGAGTTCCATCATGAGAAATTCGACGGGAGCGGCTACATGCAAGGGTTGCGCGGGAACGAAATTCCGCTGAATGCGCGAATCTTCACGATCGTCGATGTGTTCGATGCTCTGACGTCGAGGCGCCCTTACAAGGATCCCTTCAGTTTCGCGGAAGCCATGAAAATGATGGAACCCGACAGTGGCAAGCGTTTCGACCCGGAATTGTTCCGCATCTTCAGCGAGCGGGCCTATACTCTCCATCAGGAAATCGTGCATGCTCCCGATGCGCTTCTGGAAGCAATGCTGGGCAGTCTGGTCAAAAAGCATTTTTTTAGCGGACAATCCTGATCTATCATTCGGCTGGAAATATTTTGCCGTATTTGTCTGAGACAATATTCTTGGATCGGGAGTAGCTTCACATGATATGGATAGTCCGGATCGCATTGAGTCGCCCCTATACTTTCATAGTACTGGCGCTGCTTATTTTGATACTCGGGCCGCTGGTCTATGTGAACATGCGCACGGATATTTTCCCCGACATCAAGGTGCCGGTGGTCAGTGCGGTGTGGTCGTACAACGGCATGCCGCCTACCGACATGTCCAACCGCATCACCACATTCTACGAGAGACAGCTGACGACCACGGTCAACGACATCGAACATATCGAATCGCAGTCCCTCCCGGGCGTAGCCGTTGTTAAAATCTTTTTTCAGCCGAATGCCAACATCAATGCCGCCGTCAGCCAGGTAACGGCGCTCTCGCAGACGGTGTTGAAGCGGCTGCCGCCGGGCATAACGCCACCGCTGATCCTGAGTTATAACGCATCGAGTGTGCCCGTTCTGCAATTGGCGCTTTCCAGCGATACTTTGCTCGACAACCAGTTGTTCGATCTCTCGAACAATTTTATCCGGCCGCAACTGGCACAGGTTGAAGGCGCGGCTGTGCCTTCGCCTTATGGCGGCAAAAACAGGCAGATCATGGTCGATCTGGATATGCAGGCGTTGCGTTCCAAAGGGCTGGTGCCCAACGATGTCAGCACTGCCATCCTGAAGCAAAACCTGATTCTGCCCGCGGGAACCGAAAAAATGGGCATGTTTGAATATAACGTGCTGCTTAATGCGAGTCCGGATGTCCTCGACGATCTCAACGATCTGCCGGTTAAGACGGTCAACGGGGCGACGATCCTGCTGCGTGACGTGGCGCACGTGCGCGACGGTTATTCGCCCCAGCAGAACATGGTGCGTGTCGACGGGCAGCACTCCGTGCTGACAACCATCCAGAAAAACGGCAGTGCGTCCACACTGGACATCATAGAACATGTCAAGGAACTTCTTCCCCGGATCGAGGCCGGTGCTCCGCCGGGCCTCAACATCAGGCTGGTTGGCGACCAGTCCATATTCGTCAGGTCTTCAATCGACGGGGTTATCCGCGAAGGCGTGATCGCAGCCGCATTAACCGGCCTGATGATTCTGCTGTTCCTGGGCAGCTGGCGTTCAACGCTGATTGTGTCCATATCGATCCCGCTGTCCGTTTTATCCGCGATCATCGCACTGTCCGCTTTCGGCCAGACATTGAACGTCATGACATTGGGCGGGTTGGCGCTGGCGGTCGGGGTGCTGGTCGATGAGGCGACGGTCACGATCGAAAGCATCAATTGGCACCTCGAACAGGGTAAGCCTGTCGAGGGTGCGATCCTTGACGGGGCAAACCAGATTGTAGTCCCCGCGTTTGTCTCGCTGCTTTCGATCTGCATTGTTTTCATTCCGATGTTCTTTCTCAGCGGAGTGCAAAAATACCTGTTCGTCCCTTTGGCCGAGGCGGTGATATTTGCAATGATTGCCTCGTTCATTCTGTCGCGGACGCTGGTGCCGACCTTGGCGAAATATCTGCTGCGTGCCCATATTGAAAGCGAACAGCATGCGTCCTCACCGTCGAGGAACCCGCTGGTACGGTTTCAACATGGGTTTGAAAATATCTTCACCCGCGTTCGCGAAAAATACCGGCAGCTTCTGCAACTGGCGCTCTCGCGGCGGCGCCCTTTTATTATCGGGTTTCTCGGATTCGTCCTGATTTCATTCCTTCTCCTGCCGTGGCTGGGGCGCAATTTTTTCCCGGTGGTGGACGGCGGGCAGATCAAATTGCATATCCGAGCCCAGACCGGAACCAGACTGGAAGAGACTGCACGGCTTTGCGACGAAGTCGAGCGCCAGATCAGAAAAGAAATTCCTGCCGACGAGATTGACAATATGGTGGACAACATCGGTCTGCCGGTTAGCGGCATCAACCTGACTTACAGCAACTCGTCGCCCATTGGTCCCGGAGATGCGGATGTCCTGATCTCGTTAAAGAACGGGCATCGTCCCACAGAGCAATATGTCGAGGCGTTGCGGGCACACCTGCCGGACGAATTTCCAACGGCGACTTTTGCATTCCTGCCTGCCGATATCGTGAGCCAGATATTGAATTTCGGCATGCCATCGCCGATCGACATTCAGGTCATCGGCTTTAAACGCGAGGAGAACCAGAAATATGCGGCACTTGTGATGAGCCGCCTCAAAAAGATTCCCGGCCTGGCCGACTTGCGCATTCAGCAGGCCTTCAACCAGCCGGAATTGCATGTGGACGTAGACCGTACCCGCGCGCGCGAAATGGGGTTGACCCAGAATGACATCGCGACCAATCTGCTGGTTTCCCTGTCCGGCAGCTTGCAGACTGCCCCCAACTTCTGGGTCAATCCGGAAAACGGCGTATCCTATCCGCTGGTCGTCCAGGTGCCGCAATATGAAGTCGATACGCTCAACGATTTGCGGAATATCCCTGTCCTGTCGAGCAACGATTCGACACAGGAGTCCCAGTTGCTTAGCGGCGTAGCGACTATCAGCAGAAGTCAGGGGGAATCGGTGGTGTCCCATTACGACGTGCAGCCCACTATCGATATTTTCGGGACGACGCAGCAGCGCGATCTGGGTAGCGTGGCCCACGATATCAACAGGGTGCTGGAGGAGACCGCAAAGGAAGTGCCCAAAGGTTCGTTTGTGGTCGTGCGCGGCCAGGTCAATGCGATGAGCGATTCCTACAGCGAACTGCTGTTCGGTTTGCTGGGCGCCGTCGTGTTCGTCTACTTGCTGATTGTGATCAATTTCCAGTCGTGGCTGGATCCATTCGTTATTATTACCGCATTGCCTGCCGCCATCGCCGGGATTGTCTGGATGTTGTTCACCACGAATACCACCTTGTCGGTACCGGCACTCATCGGCTCAATCATGTGCATGGGGGTGGCAACCGCCAACAGTATTCTGGTGATCAGCTTTGCACGAGAGCGGCTGCAGATGGGCGATAACGGCATTGCTGCCGCGATAGAGGCGGGTTTTGTCCGTTTCCGCCCGGTGCTAATGACCGCGCTCGCCATGATCATCGGCATGATTCCCATGTCCCTGGGATTGGGTGATGGTGGCGAGCAAAATGCCCCGTTGGGCAGAGCGGTGATTGGTGGCCTGTCGTTCGCAACAGTCGCAACATTGTTCTTTGTGCCGGTGGTGTTCAGTTTGGTACACAGGAATGAAGGGAAAAGTGCGGCCTCACAGGCTGATACATTAATCTTGGATCAAAAATGATGTCTGATAACAAGCCTCAACTTCCTGTGTCCGGACGCCTTCGTCTGGCCGGGGGGATTTTTGTCTCTGTCGCGATTGCTATCGCCGTGATCGGCATATTCCTTAGGGTTCATCACTCCAATGATTTGGAAAAAGAGGTCGAGTCGCAACATGTGACGGTGAAAATCGTGTCCCCGCAGTACGGACCCAGCAATCAAGTATTGATATTGCCGGGAAATGTGCGCGCCGATCTGGATGCGACGATTTACTCCAGGGTGAGCGGTTACCTCCGAACCTGGTATACCGATATTGGCGCGCGAGTTAAAAAAGGACAACTGTTGGGTGAAGTCGAAACCCCGGAACTTGACCAGCAGATACTGAGGGCGCGGGCCGATGTGGCAACCGCCGAATCGAATCTGGAAATTGCCGACATCACCGCAAAACGCTGGCAAAACCTGGTGGTCTCGAACTCGGTTTCCCGCCAGGAGTCCGATGAAAAGACTGCGGACGCCAAGTCCAAACATGACATACTGAATGCGGCTAAAGCCAACCTGGAAAGCTTGCTGGCGAGCCAGTCGTTCCAGCGTATCGTGGCGCCTTTTGACGGTGTGGTCACCGAACGCAATACCGATATTGGTAAATTGATTAATCCGGGAAGCAACAACGGACAGGCATTGTTCCGGGTTGTCGACAACCGCAGATTGCGTATTTATACAGAGGTGCCGCAGATTTTCGCCTATTTGATCAAACCGAAAATGGCGGTACAAATTTATTTCCCGGAACTTCCGGGGCAGGGCTTTACGGCGACAGTACTGAGTACCGCGAAAGCCATTCGAGAATCCTCGCGTACCACGACAATCGAGTTGCTGATGGAAAACAAAAGCGGAAAAGTGTTCACCGGAAGTTATGTGGAAGTGCATTTCAATCTGCCATCCAGTTCGAAAATATACCGCTTGCCCGTGAGTGCATTATTGTTCCGCAAGGACGGCCTGGAGGTGGCGACAGTAGGTCCCGACAATCGCGTCGTTCTCAAATCCATCACCATTGTGCGCGACCTTGGGCGCGTAGTGGAAGTGGGCAGCGGAATTGACATCAATGATCGTGTGATTGATAGCCCGGCGGATTCCATCGTGAATGGCGATGTCGTTCGTATCAAGGAAACAGGCACGCAGTCTACAGAGAACCAGAAAGAGCTTGCGCCATGAAGTGCATTAGGCTGGCACCGTCGATACTCTGCGCATTGCTGCTCGCAGGCTGTTCCGAAGCGCCTGCTTACAAGATACCCGAGGTTGCGGCGCCCGCGGCCTATCAGGGGCCAACCTCGATCTGGCAGCCCGCGCAGCCTGCGGACACTCTGCCGCGCGGGGATTGGTGGAAAGCGTACAACGATCCCACGCTCGACGACCTGATCAAACGACTGGACGCTGCCAATGCGGATCTTGCCGTGGCAATGGGGCATTTCGACCAGGCGACCGCCTTTGCCGCACAGGCGCGCGCAAGTTATTTCCCGACCGTCTCGGCAGGGGCATATGCGACACGCAACAGGCAGTCGCAAAACCGCGCGCTACGCTCCCCTTCGCAGCCCAATGTGTACGGAGACAACGCGCTCGGTTTGATGGCCTCGTATGAGGTTGATTTGTGGGGGCATGTGCGCAATCAGGTTGCAGCCGGCGAAGCCGGTGCGCAGGCGGCAGCGGCGGACTTGGAGTCGATTCATCTGAGTTTGAGGGCGGAACTTGCCAACGACTATCTGACCTTGCGCATGCTGGATGGGCAATCCAAATTGCTGTTCGACGAAGTCGATGCATATGCCCAAGCGTTGACATTCACGCAAAATCGTTTTCAAGGCGGCATCGATTCGGCACTGGACGTCTCCCGTGCGAAAGTGCAGCTTGAGACAGCACAAGCCGAAATTTCGGATATCGCCGCGAGCCGGGCGCTTTACCAGCACGCGATCGCAACCCTGGTCGGCGAATCCGCCTCCAGTTTCTCCATTGCGCCTGCCGTGGTGGACATCCGGTTGCCCGTCATACCGGTGGGCGTCCCGGCCACGCTGTTGCAGCGCAGGCCGGACATCTCCGCGGCGGAGCGCCATTTGGCAGAAGCCAACGCCCGTATCGGGGTGGCAAAATCGGCATTTTTCCCGACGATCGATCTCGGCGCCGCCGCCGGATATGAAAGCACCTACCAGACAGGATTGATGAACGCTCCCAATCTGTTCTGGTTAATCGGGCCGAATGCCCTGATGACCATTTTCGACGCAGGCCGCCGCCAGGCGGTAGTCGATCAGGAAGAGGCGGCATTCAAGGTGGCCGGTGCCAGATACCGTTCCACCGTGCTGCAGGCCTTTCAGGAAGTCGAGGACAATCTTTCGCTCTTGAGTGATCTGACGGAAGAATCCAAGGC
>DAICZK010000085.1 GCA_027311185.1 Sulfuriferula sp. | reverse complement strand
ATCGTATTGCGCCAAAGCCGCTGCCGCCTCTCTGGTCAGGGTCGGCACAGGCGCTTTCGCGCTCGCCGCCAGTTGCCGGAGCAACACCAGCGCGATGGCGGGAACATCTTCGCGCATGTCGCGCAAGGCGGGCATCTTCAGGGTAATCACATTGAGGCGATAAAACAGATCCTGCCGAAAATTCCCACGCTCTACGCAAGTCGCCAGATTTTGATGCGTCGCGCTAATGATACGGACGTCAATCGGCTCTTCTACCGCGCTGCCGAGCTTGCGCACTTTTTTTTCCTGAATCACTCGTAACAGTTTCACCTGCATCAGCAACGGCAGGTCGGCCACTTCGTCCAGAAACAAGGTACCGCCGTTCGCCGCGTGAAAAAACCCGTCGCGGTCGGTATCCGCTCCGGTAAATGCGCCCTTCTTGTACCCGAAAAATTCCGATTCCATCAGATTCTCCGGGATCGCCCCGCAATTAACCGGAACGAAAGCCGCCGTGGCGCGGCTGCTTTGCTGATGAATCAAACGCGCCGCCAACTCCTTGCCGCTACCCGATTCGCCGGTAATATAAACTGGCGCCTGGGTGCGCGCAAGTTTAGCGATCAATTCGCGCGCCTGCTGCATCGCTGGCGAATTACCGATCAACTCGCGTTCGCCGACCGATGCGAGACCGGGCAACTTCAACGCCGACTTCACCAGCGTGCGCAATTGATTCAGCGTCACCGGCTTGTTGATATAATCGAACGCGCCGGCCTTGAGCGCGACTACCGCGTTATCGGTATTGCCGTGCGCGGTGATGACCGCTACAGGGGTTCTCGGACGCGCGGCCTGAATATAGCGCACGACCTCCAGGCCATCGCCGTCCGGTAACCGCATATCGGTCAGGCACAAACCAAATTCAGTCTGCTTCAACAACGCAACAGCTTCTGCCACGCAAGTCGCTTTCACCACTTCCAGCCCCATTTTCAACAGAGTAATTTCCAGCAATTCCAGAATATCCGCCTCGTCGTCGACGATCAGCACGGTGGGCCGACTCCCGTTCATCAGATGTCTTAACATGCTGTCTCCAGGCTTGTGATCTTGAAATGCCCGCCGACGCCGGCAGACACGTATTCCAGATTCGCGCCGTTGGCATTACACAACTCTTTGGAGATGTACAAGCCCAGCCCCGTACCGGAAATATCCGTCGTAAAAAACGGCTCGAACAGCCGAGGCAACGACTCGCTTCCTACGCCGCGGCCATCGTCGATAATATGAATCACCGTCAAGCTCTTATCCTGCTCAACCAGAATCCTGACGCTACCGGACCCGCGCTGCGAATAACGCAAGGCATTCGAACACAGGTTGCTCAACACCTGTTGCAAATGGTCGCGATCGAAGCATATCACCGCCTGTGGGTCCATCACCAGGCTGAAAAGCTTGGTCGAAACCCCCTGGCTGTGGCAAAAATAATCTATAAAATCAATAATATATTTCCCAATTCCCAGACGTTCCACCTGCATGCGATCGCGGCGGTTAAGCGACATCACATCGGTCACGAGGCGATTGATGCGCGCCGAATTATTAATAATAATATCAAGCAAACGCGGCGTTGTGTTCGTTCTATCCTCGGATAATATCTCGGCGGCGTGACTGATCGCCGCCAATGGGTTGCGTATCTCATGGGCGATATTTGCGGTCAGCCGCCCCAGCGCCGCGAGTTTTATTTGTTGCGCCTGCTCGTTCATGCGCGTGAGGTCTTCCAGCACCAACACAGCCCCCATCACCCGTTTATCGGTCACTGCTATAAATCTGGGCAAATACTGCTCGCCGCGCGTACCCAGGGAAATCGGCGGGAACGCCGTTTGCGGATTGCCGCGCCACTGCCGAAGATAATCCGACAATAGCGGGATCGTGCTATGCAACGCGATACCCGTGCCCGCATCACTCAGGCCGGAGCGGCTGAGCAGATATTGCGCTTGCTGGTTGGCTTGCCGGATATTGCCGTCGCCGTCGAGCACGACCACACCATCCTGCATGTCGTCGATGACCAGCTGATTGATCTGCGCCATGTTTTCAAGATCGACCGCGCGCGCGGCGGCCAAATCCTCGCTCGCCCGATTACGGTTCGCGAGCACGTGAGCAATCCCTGCCGTGGCAAAAAACACCATCCCCAACATACCGGCCTGACCGAAATCGCTGGTGACCTGGGAATCGCCCCAGGTCACCAGAACTTGGGCGAACAGCACGCTGAATGTCGCCAGCGCGGCATAGAACATCACGGTGCGGCCCTGAACCATCAGACCGCTGGACGCCAGCGAAACAATCAGCAGCAAACCCAGGCCGCTGCGTACGCCACCGCTCGCGCCCATCAATAGCACGATCATGACGATATCGCTCAGGATCTGAAAATTGAGCTGTATCTCGAAACGCGGACGACGCAGACTGATGGTCACGACCGTCAGCACGACGAGACCCATGAAAATCACACAACACAGATAAAAAAAGCCGGGGTCCTGGCGACCGAAAATCTGCCGCGTAGGATTGAGCGCATGCCACAGCAATAGCACGCCGACAACGATGAAACGATACAGATTGAGATAGTGCAGGGACTTCCAGTTACGCTCTACACGCCCGCTTGCCACTCTGGACGCCGCCACAACTACCGGGTCATGGACAGTGATGGCCATTAATACCGGTGCGCGCGTTGATGCGCCTCGCCGCAAAACCAGATCGCGCCGCTCCCCAGTGCTTCGCCGCGCGGCAAATGCAGTCCGCAATGCGCGCACCGCACCATGTCCTCGACCGGCCTTGCAACGGCAGCCGCCCCCGCCGCAGGACGCGGGTGGCGCAAGCGCCAATAGACGATGCCGCCTATCAATACGAAAAACAGTAGTTTTATCATCGTCGCCGCCCGCCGTTCTGATGGTTCAATAGGTCCTGCTTACCGCGAAATCGGCCAGACTCACCAAACTATCCTTGCTGGGCGAGGGCGGCAAAGCGCCAATCGCTGCAATCGCCAGCTCAATTTCACGTTGCGCCTGAGCGCGCGTGTACGCTAACGCCCCGCAAGCATTGATGGCTGCAAGGATAGGCTCGAACTCGGCCAAACCGCCGTTTTCAATTGCCTGGCGCACCAGAGCCGCCTGTGCGTCCGTGCCATTTTTCAATAAATATAGCAACGGCAAAGTCGCCTTGCCTTCGGCCAGATCGTCGCCGACGTTTTTGCCGATCTCGGCATTGTCGCCGGAATAGTCCAGCACGTCGTCGATCAACTGAAATGCCGTTCCCAGGTGCATGCCATAGGACGCCAGCGACGCTTCCGTTACGCTATCCGCGCCGCCGATGATGGCGCCCAGCCGCGCTGCGGCCTCAAACAGTTTGGCCGTCTTGTAGCGGATCACATGCAGATAATCAGCCTCGCCAAGATCGGCGTTGTTACAATTCATCAGTTGTAACACTTCTCCCTCGGCGATGATATTAGTCGCGTCGGAGAGTATTTCCATGATACGCATCTGACCGACGTCCACCATCATCTGAAACGCACGCGAATAAAGAAAATCCCCCACCAGCACGCTCGCAGCATTGCCGAACAGGGCATTTGCCGTGGCCCGGCCGCGCCGCAAACCCGACTCGTCCACCACATCGTCATGCAGCAGCGTCGCAGTATGGATAAATTCGACGACCGTGGCCAGTTCGTAATGCTGTATTCCGCGATAACCCAGCGCGCCCGCTGACAACAACACCAGCGCCGGGCGCAGTCGTTTACCGCCGCTGGTGATGATATACTCGGCGACCTGGCTCACCAAAACCACTTCCGAATGCAGTCTCGCGCGAATTACTTCATCGACCTGCAGCATATCCGCCGCCAAAAACGCTTGAATTGCCTGCATTATGACCAATCACTGAAAAAAATTGTCCAATAATAGGGAGGCTGGGCCGGTTATGTCAAGGCAGACAAAAACTAGGGTTTGACCTTTTGCTTTGATTTCTCTATAATGCTATGTTTCCCTGTAGCTAAGAATTTTGGAGATACACCATGTATGCGGTCATAAAAACCGGTGGCAAGCAATATCGCATCGTCGCTGGCGAAAAAATTAAAGTAGAACAGATCCCCGCGGACGTTGGTAGCGAAATTGTGTTAGACCAGGTGTTCATGCTTGCCGATGGTAGCGATATCAAGGTTGGCACACCGCTGGTTGACGGCGCAAAAGTAACTGCGACCATTATATCCCACGGACGTCACGATAAAATCCGCATTTTCAAAATGCGCAGACGCAAGCATTATCAAAAACACCAAGGGCATCGTCAAAATTACACTGAAATTCAGATCAGCGGCATTTCAGCTTAAAGGAGATAAACCATGGCACACAAAAAAGCGGGCGGTAGCTCACGTAACGGACGCGACTCACATTCGAAACGGCTTGGCGTCAAGCGCTACGGCGGAGAATCAGTCGTAGCCGGCAACATCGTTGTGCGCCAGCGCGGCACACAATTCCATGCAGGCGAGAATGTCGGCATGGGTAAGGATCACACGCTATTCGCAACCAAGGACGGCGTGGTGGAATTCGTGATCAAAGGCGCTCAAAAACGCAAGCTGATCAACATTATTCCCGCAGTTCAAACTGCCTGACCGATACAGACGGGCACAGTCGGGCGTTGAGCTCGGCGTACCCGGCCCGGGAATACCCGAACCGGTAACGCACCCCGGTAGCACACGGCGATGTGTCCCTACCTTGTCAAACCCGGCCGGCTTTCAGCCCTATCCAGCGGATAGGGCTTTTACTTTTACAGCTATCCATTTAGACGTATCCGCCGCCATGAAATTCATAGACGAAGCAAAAATCGCAGTATTCGCAGGCAAGGGAGGTAACGGCTCTGCTTCGTTCCGTCGAGAAAAATTCATTCCTTACGGCGGACCGGATGGCGGCGACGGCGGGCGTGGCGCGAGCATCATTGCCGTCGCGGACCGCAATATCAACACCCTGATAGACTTCCGATACACGCGCGCGTTTCGCGCCCGTTCGGGAGAAAACGGCCGTGGCGCTGACTGCAACGGCAAGGGCGCGGAGGATATTATCCTGCGCATGCCGGTCGGCACCGTCATCATTGACGACGTAACCGGCGAAATCCTGTTCGACCTCGCTGTAGACGGACAACGCGCGGTCGTCGCCAAAGGCGGCAAGGGCGGCCTTGGCAATCTGCATTTCAAATCCAGCACGAATCGCGCACCGCGACAAACCACCCAGGGCGAGGAAGGCGAGACCTTTGAATTAAGACTGGAGCTCAAGGTGCTCGCCGATGTCGGGTTGCTGGGCATGCCCAACGCCGGCAAATCCACCTTCATTCGCGCCGTCTCCGCCGCGCGCCCCAAAGTGGCTGATTATCCGTTCACAACGCTTGCACCGAATCTGGGCGTAGTGCGGGTCGCCATAGACAAAAGTTTCGTGATCGCGGACATCCCCGGCATTATCGAAGGCGCCGCCGACGGTGCAGGGCTGGGGCACCGCTTTCTGCGTCATCTGGCGCGCACGCAGTTATTGCTGCACATCATCGACATTGCGCCGTTTGATGAAAGCGGAGATCCCGTCCACGAAGCGCGCGCCATCGTCGAAGAACTGCGCAAATACGATGTAGCGCTGTACGACAAACCGCGTTGGCTGGTACTCAACAAAGTCGATCTGCTGCCGGACGAGAATCGCAATGACCGCATTGCCGCATTTATCAGCGCTTACGAATGGAGCGGCCCGGTCTTCGCGATTTCGGCGTTGACCGGCACGGGCTGCAAGGAATTGACTTACGCCATCATGGCGCATGTCGATGCCGCGCATCAGGCCGAAACGCCCCCGGCCGCAGACCCCCCGCCCGCGGAATTCAATCCTGTATCATGACATCCGTTCTACACTCGGCTCACCGGCTGGTCGTCAAGGTAGGCAGCGCTCTGGTCACCAATGACGGGCGCGGCCTGGATCATGCCGCGCTGACCAACTGGTCGCGACAAATCGCCGAACTCATGCGCATGGACAAAGAAGTCGTCCTCGTTTCCAGCGGCGCCATTGCCTAAGGCATGCAGCGCCTGGGCTGGGCACAGCGGCCCGACAGCATACATGCGTTGCAAGCAGCGGCGGCAGTCGGGCAGATGGGCCTGGTTCAGGCGTACGAAAGCAGTTTTCGCGAGCATGGCCTGCATACCGCCCAGATTCTGCTGACTCACGAGGACCTTAGCGACCGCACGCGCTACCTCAACGCGCTGTCGACCTTGCGCACATTGCTGAAATTAAAAGTGGTGCCCATTATCAATGAAAACGATACCGTGGTGACTGATGAAATCCGCTTCGGCGACAACGATACGCTGGGCGCTCTGGTGACCAATCTCATCGAAGCCGATGTGCTGGTCATCCTCACCGATC
>DAICZK010000084.1 GCA_027311185.1 Sulfuriferula sp. | reverse complement strand
GGCGTGCGCGCTTATAAAACCGAGCAGGGTACTGCGATTTTCCGCCTTAAGGAACATACCGACCGCCTGTTCCGCTCCGCCCACATCCTCGGCATGAAAATGCCTTACGACAAGGCGACGCTGACTGCGGCGCAACTGGCGGTGGTGAGAGACAACAAACTGGACTCCGCCTATTTGCGGCCAATGGCTTTTTACGGCGCAGAGGCGATGGGCATCGCCGCGAAAACGCTGTCTACTCATGTCATCGTCGCGGCCTGGACCTGGGGTGCCTATATGGGTGCGGAGGCGCTGGAGCGCGGTATCCGGGTGAAAACGTCGTCGTTTGCGCGGCATCATGTCAATATCACGATGTGCAAGGCCAAAGCCAACGGCAATTACATGAACTCCATTCTCGCCCATCAGGAAGCGGCGCAGGACGGTTACGAGGAAGCCTTGTTGCTTGACGTCGACGGTTTTGTCGCAGAAGGCTCGGGCGAGAACATATTTATCGTTCGCAACGGCAAGCTCTATACTCCGGATCTGACCAGCGCGCTCGAAGGCATCACGCGCGACAGCATCGTGCAGCTCGCCGCCGAGATCGGCTTGCAGGTCGTCGAGAAACGCATCACGCGCGACGAGGTATACAGTGCCGACGAGGCTTTTTTTACCGGCACGGCGGCCGAAGTCACGCCTATCCGGGAACTGGATAATCGCGCCATTGGTGCGGGCGAGCCCGGGCCTGTGACCACGCAGTTGCAAAAAATGTATTTCGACTGCGTGCATGGGCGCGATCCCCGGCATGCGGACTGGTTAAGTTACATTTAAGGAAGAATCATGGCCGAGCACGACACTACGCAACGTTATATCGAAGTTACCGCCGCCGACTTGCCGCTGCACTGTCCCACGCCGGCGATGACGGCGTGGAATTCGCACCCGCGCGTATTTCTGGATGTGGCGCAAACGGGCGAGGCCGCCTGTCCCTATTGCGGCACCGTTTTCAGATTAAAGGGTGGGGCCACAGCGCACGCGCATTAAACACAGCGCATGCGCATTAATGAGGCAGCGCAAGCGTAGTGAGCGGCTGCGTCATGCCGCCGTTCTGGGTCTGGGCAGGTGAGCCGGGGTTTAATCGAAGATCACGGTTTTGTTGGCATAGAGCAGCACGCGGTGTTCGATATGCAGCCGTACTGCGCGCGAGAGGACTATTTTCTCCAGATCGGCGCCGCGGCGGATAAGATCGTTCAGATCATCGCGGTGCGAGACCCGGGTTACATCCTGCTCGATGATGGGTCCGTCGTCGAGCACTTCGGTGACGTAATGACTGGTCGCGCCTATCAGTTTGACTCCGCGCTCAAAAGCGCGGTGGTAGGGCTTCGCTCCGTGAAACGCGGGCAAAAAAGAATGATGTATATTGATGACGCGATTGGGATAATGGCGGATGAATTCGGGTGATAACACCTGCATATAGCGCGCCAGGACGATGAAATCGATATGCTGGCGGCGTAAAATGGCCAGTTGCGTCTCCTCAGCCTCGACTTTCGCGTCTTTATGAATGCCGACATGCTGGAACGGAATCCGATAGGTTTCGGCCAGCCAGCGCGTATCCTGATGATTGCTGATAATGATGGCAATTTCGCAATGGAGTTCCCCCGCCTGGTAGCGATAGAGCAAATCGGCCAGGCAATGATCGTAACGCGAGACGAAGATGGCCATGCGCGGTCGGTGTCCCGAATGCGCCAGCCGCCACTGCATTTCAAATTGCCGCGCAACCGGCGCAAATGCAGGTTCGAACTCGGTCAGATTGAGGTCAAAATCCTGCATATCCCATTCTACCCGCATTAAAAATACGCCTAATTCGGCATCCTGGTGCTGATCTGCATGCAAAATGTTGGCATTGTGCTGCAACAGGAAATTGGCGATGGCGGCAACCAGACCTTTTCGATCCGGGCAACTGACCAGCAAAATGGCAGTGTTTCTGCTTGACATGAGTCCATCCTTGAGTGCCCGCAATTGTCGGTGAATTGAGGGGGTTTATACAATTATCTGATTTCTAAGCGATTCGTGTAAGAGTTGCGAAAATGTATTTTTAAGTCTTGCGGTTATGTTCGCATTTTACTACAATTAGTAAATGGTGAGGAAAAATTACTATATGTTGTGTATAAACACTTGTATAAGCATCGGTATAACCTGTGCGTAACTTGTGATTGACACCCGCCGCCACCATCTTCTTCAGTAGTCCCAGGAGACTAAATATGCAAACTGTTATCGCCACCCTGCCCGAATCTACCGTGTTGCCGCATTTCGATACTTTAGCCGAATTAAATGACCGTACTGTGTACGACGATTATAAAATCATTCGCCGTAACGGCACGGTAGTCGGATTCGAACCGTCGAAAATCGCGATTGCGCTGACCAAGGCCTTTATCGCCGTGCATGGCGGACAGGCCGCCGCATCGGCGCGCATACGCGAGCTGGTCGAGCAATTGACGCAGGGCGTGGTGCAGGCCTTGATGCGCCGCCAGCCGCATGGCGGAACCTGCCACATCGAGGACATACAGGATCAGGTCGAGCTGGCGCTGATGCGTTCCGGGGAACATGAAGTTGCACGCGCGTATGTCCTGTATCGCGAGAAACGCAATCAGGAGCGCGCAGCGCTCAGAGCCGAATCCAGGCCGGAGCAGGCGATTTTCGTGCTCGACAACGGCGTGCGCAAGCCGCTGGACATGACGGCGCTACGCGCGCTGATCATCACGGCGTGTGCAGGCTTAAGTGCCGACGTGGATGCCGAATCGATATTGCAGGCGGCGATGCGCGATCTGTATGACGGGGTGCCGGTGGCCGAAGTGGAAAAGGCACTGATTCTGGCCGCCCGCGCCGGGATCGAGCGCGATCCCGATTACGCGTTCGTGACCGCACGACTGCTGCTCGACTCGATCCGCCATGAAGTGCTGGGGCGGGCGACGACGCAAGGGGAAATGGCTGGCTTATATGCGGAATATTTCGCCGAGTATATTAAAAAAGGCATACACGCCGAACTGTTGGACCCGCGTCTGGCGCAATTTGACCTGGCCAGGCTCGGTCAGGCATTGCTGGCAGAGCGCGACTTCGGCTTCGATTATCTGGGTTTGCAGACGCTGTATGACCGTTATTTTCTGCACATCGAAGAAACCCGCATCGAGCTGCCGCAGGCCTTTTTTATGCGCGTGGCGATGGGGCTGGCGTTGAACGAGATCGACCGCGAGGCGCGCGCGATCGAGTTTTATAACGTGCTGTCGAGTTTCGATTTCATGAGCTCGACGCCTACCCTGTTTAACGCAGGCACTTGTCACAGCCAGCTGTCTTCGTGTTATCTGACGACCGTCTCCGACGATCTGGACGGCATTTATCAGGCGATCAAGGAAAACGCAATGCTGCAGAAATACGCGGGCGGTCTGGGCAACGACTGGACCCCGGTGCGTGCGCTGGGCGCGCGGATTAAAGGCACGAACGGCAAATCGCAGGGCGTGGTACCGTTTCTCAAGGTGGTCAACGATACCGCCGTCGCCGTGAACCAGGGCGGGAAGCGCAAGGGCGCAGTATGCGCCTATCTGGAAACCTGGCATCTGGACATAGAAGAATTTCTCGAGTTGCGCAAGAATACCGGCGACGACCGGCGGCGCACCCACGACATGAATACGGCTAACTGGATTCCCGATCTGTTCATGCGGCGGGTGATGGAAAATGGCGACTGGACGCTGTTCAGCCCATCCGATGTGCCCGATCTGCACGATTTGTACGGTCGCGCTTTCGAGACCGCGTATACCCGTTACGAGGCACTTGCCGATAGCGGCGAACTCAAGTTTTTCAAGCGTATTCCGGCCGCACAGTTGTGGCGCAAGATGCTGAGCATGCTGTTTGAAACCGGACACCCCTGGATTACCTTCAAGGACCCTTGCAACATTCGCAATCCGCAGCAGCATGTGGGCGTCGTGCACAGCTCCAATCTGTGTACCGAGATCACCCTCAATACGTCGGACACCGAAATCGCGGTGTGCAACCTGGGCTCGGTCAATCTCGTCGCCCATTTGCAGGACGACGGTCGGGGCGGCAAGGAACTGAACCTCGAAAAACTCCAGCGTACGATAAGCGTCGCCATGCGTATGCTCGATAACGTCGTCGACGTGAATTTCTACGCGGTGGGCAAGGCGCGCAACTCTAACCTCAAACACCGTCCCGTCGGCCTGGGGATCATGGGCTTTCAGGATTGCCTGCATGCCATGCGCGTGTCTTATGCGTCGGACGCCGCAGTCGAATTTGCGGATCGCTCGATGGAAGCCGTGTGCTATTACGCTTATTGGGCTTCGACCGCTCTGGCGGCCGAGCGTGGCCGGTACTCCAGTTTTCAGGGTTCGTTATGGGACCGGGGCATTCTGCCGCAGGATACGCTCAAGCTACTGGCAGAGCAGCGTGGCGGGTATCTGGAAGTGGACGAATCCTCGACGCTGGACTGGGACGCGCTGCGCGCCCGGATCAAGGAGCACGGCATGCGCAATTCCAACTGCGTAGCGATAGCGCCGACGGCAACGATTTCGAACATTGTGGGCGTGTCGGCCAGTATCGAGCCCGCCTATCAGAACATTTACGTCAAATCGAACCTGTCCGGCGAGTTCACCATGACCAACGAGTATCTGGTTCGCGATCTCAAGGCACTGAATCTGTGGGATGAAGTCATGGTGGGCGACATCAAGTATTTCGATGGTTCCCTGGCCAAGATAGATCGTATCCCGGCCGAACTGCGGCAGCTGTACGCCACGGCGTTCGAGATGGATGCGCGCTGGGTGGTCGAAGCGGCGGCGCGGCGGCAGAAATGGATAGACCAAGCGCAGAGCCTCAATATCTACGTCGCCGGCGCATCGGGCAAGAAGCTCGATGAAACGTATAAATTGGCCTGGCTACGCGGCCTGAAAACCACTTATTACCTACGCACATTAGGTGCGACCAGCGCTGAGAAATCAACGGGCAAGGGCGGCGAGCTCAACGCCGTCAGTTCCGGCGTACCAGCGGCAGCGTCGCAGCAGGCCGCGGCGAGCGAGGTCAAGTTCTGCGCTATCGACGACCCGACCTGCGAGTCGTGTCAGTAAGCGAACGCCGGCCCCGGTCGGCGCGTTGTAAAAAATGATAAGGAGTTTGCAAGATGTTAAGTTTTGACGATGTATTGCCAAATTCGGCGGCAACGCCGATTTTGCCCGGCGTTCAGCCTGTTGCCGCCAGCGAAACCGCCGCGGTTGCGCGGGTGCGCGCTGAAGACAAGCGCATCATTAACGGCACTGCCGATGTGAATCAACTGGTCCCGTTCAAATACAAATGGGCGTGGGATAAATATCTGTCCGGTTGCGCGAATCACTGGATGCCGCAGGAAATCAATATGAGCCGCGATATCGCCGAGTGGAAAGACAGCGCGGCGCTGACCGAGGACGAGCGGCGCATCATCAAGCGCAATCTGGGTTTCTTCGCCACCGCCGACAGTCTCGCGGCGAACAATATTGTGCTCGGCACCTATCGCCACATTACTGCGCCAGAATGCCGCCAGTATTTATTGCGCCAGGCGTTTGAAGAAGCCATCCATACGCACGCTTACCAATATATTATTGAAAGCCTGGGACTGGACGAGGGTGAAATATTCAATGCCTATCACGAGATCGAGAGCATCCGCGACAAAGACGATTTTCTGATCCCGTTCATAGAAACATTGACGAACCCCGCTTTCAAGACCGGCACGCACGAGAGCGATCAGGCCCTGCTCAAGTCGTTGATCGTTTTCGCGTGCATCATGGAAGGGCTGTTTTTCTATGTCGGTTTCGTGCAGATCCTGGCACTGGGGCGGCAGAATAAAATGACGGGTGCCGCGGAACAATATCAGTACATCCTGCGCGACGAATCCATGCACTGCAACTTCGGCATCGATCTGATCAACACGATCAAGCTTGAAAACCCGCGCTTATGGACAGTCGAATTCCGCGAGGAAATCAAGGCGTTGATGCTTAAAGCTGTGGAGCTGGAATATCGCTATGCCGAAGACACCATGCCGCGCGGCATATTGGGACTCAATGCCAGCATGTTCAAGGAGTATCTGCGCTTTATCGCCAACCGGCGCTGCCAGCAAATCGGACTCGACGAGCTGTTTGCCAACGCGCTCAATCCTTTCCCGTGGATGAGTGAAATGATAGACCTGAAAAAGGAAAAAAACTTTTTCGAGACGCGCGTGACTGAGTATCAGACGGGCGGGGCGTTAAGCTGGGATTAAGCTGAACGGCCGCATGCGCTGATATATCATCACACAATGCTGTCCAGAAAGGCGAAATCGTTCTTTGATATTTGGGTTTGCATGACGAAAAAGCTCTCGATATTGGGAGCTTTTTTGTTTGCGCAAGATATTCAGCTGCTGGCCGTATGCCACTGGATACCAATTCATTTTAATCAACCAACCCATTG
>DAICZK010000083.1 GCA_027311185.1 Sulfuriferula sp. | reverse complement strand
GTTTTAATGACCATTGACATTCCCATGCCAGATCGTCGCCCGCATTACGTCGCGCTCGGTGCAGTATGCCTCGCCGCAGCGGTCTTGCCGCTAAGCTTCGCCGGAGCGGCAATCGCCACACCGGCCATAGGCCGCTCTCTGGGCGGCACTCCGCTGGCGCTAAACTGGGTCACCAATGCATTCATGCTGAGTTTCGGCAGCGCTCTGATGGCCGCCGGGGCGATCGCCGACCGATTCGGTCGCAAACGGACCTTTATGGTCGGACTGTTTTTATTCATCGCAGTATCTCTTGCGCTCGGTCTCTCGCCCGATATTGTCTGGCTCAATCTGTTGCGCGCGACTCAAGGCGTCGCCGCCGCAGCGACGCTTGCCGGCGGGTCCGCGGCATTGGCGCAAGAGTTCCACGGCAAGGGGCGCGCGCTGGCCTTCAGTCTGCTCGGAACCACTTTTGGAGTCGGGCTGGCGTTCGGCCCGATACTGGCGGGGCTGCTCGTCAACGCCTATGGCTGGCGCTCGATATTTCTATCCGGCGCGGCCATTGGCGCCCTCGCTTTGCTAATCGGCGTGCCGAGCATACGCGAATCGCGCAACGCGGATGCTACCAATCTCGACTGGCCAGGCACTGCGGCCTTCACCGGAATGCTCGCATTGTTTACCTGGGCGGTACTACAGGCGCCGCAGAGCGGCTGGGCAAGTCCGTTGGTCATCGGATTATTGGTCGGCGCGGCCGCCTTGCTGCTCGTCTTCGTTCTGATCGAAAGATCCGTTGCGCACCCGGCGCTGGATCTGTCGCTGTTTCGATATCCGCGCTTCATCGGCGTGCAAGTGCTGCCCATCGCGACCGACTATTGTTATGTTGTATTACTCGTGCTGTTACCGATACGGTTTATCGGCATCGGCGAACACAGCGAGATTGAGGTCGGGTTAACTATGATCGCGCTGTCGGCCCCTCTGGTGGTCGTGCCTGTCCTCGCCGCACAGCTTTCGCGCCGGATTCCGGCTGGCTTGGTATCGGGCGTGGGCTTGCTGATCGCGGCCGCCGGGCTGTTCCTGTTAAGCCGAACGGCAGCCGGTCAGCCTTTACGCGATGCTGTCCTGCCCATGCTCGTCATCGGCGTTGGCGCTGGCATGCCGTGGGGTCTGATGGACGGCCTGGCGGTGAGCGTCGTGCCAAAAGAGCGCGCCGGAATGGCGACCGGCATTTTCAGCACGACCCGCGTCGCCGGAGAAGGAATTGCACTCGCCGTTGTCAGCGCGCTGCTCGCCGCACTAATTCAAGGCGATCTCGCGCATTATCCCGCGAAGCCAACCCTGACTGCGCCGCATGTCGCCGCCGCCGCGCAAAGCCTGACCGCAGGCGACCTGCGGCGGGCGGCAATATTGCTACCGGGAATAAACGCGGTCTTGCTTGCCAGAGTGTACGACGATGCATTTCGCAAGCTCATGTATATTCTGATCGTCGTCACCTTGCTCTGTGCGCTGATCATCTTCAGGATACTGCGAGAGCCGTCCGACTCACGCTCCGGGTCGGGAGCGACATAGCCGCCGTATCCGGATTTGTCTGCCGCGCACCTCGCAGCAACAGGTTGCTTGAGGATGCAACGACTCACTCAGCCTTAGTCGCCCCGCCAGAATCGTCCCATCATCGGTTTGACGCTGATGCCGTGAAACAGGATGGACAGCGTGACAACGATCAGCGTCAGCTGTATCAGCGTGAGCGCCAGCGCTTGCGGCAGGCCGTGCTGGATGGCGTACATCAGGTAGTAGAGCGAGCCGATCCCGCGCACGCCGAACCAGGCGGTCATGCCGCGTATCCGCCACAGGCTGCGCGTGCCCAACAGACTGATCAGGACGCTGATCGGGCGCGCGACCACAAACAGAAATAGCGCAAGCTCCACCGCCGCCCAGCCCCATGAGTTCAGAAACAGGGTGCCGCCAATCAGCAGAATCAGCAGCACTTCCGACAGCCGTTCCAGATGCTCCTTGAAAACCAGCGATCCTTCGCTCACAGTCAGCGGCAATTCAGTGTCTGGATATAAATTGGCGTGGCTGCGCGCGATTTGCTCCGACATGCGCTCGGTTTCGCGTGCGCCGCTGGCTAGCTTCAACTCGGTCTGGTGCAACGCCACGGCGGCAAAAAACACCGCCAGAAAACCCCAGACATGGACCAGCACGGCAAGGCCATACACCATGCCGATCAAACCCAGACCCAGAAAATCATCCATCAGTTCGTGTCGGTACGGCGCGCGACGCAAGGTCCAGCTCAGGTGCGCCAGCGCAACGCCCGCGACAACGCCGATCGCAACGCCGCCCAGCGTCGCCCAGACCACGTCCAGCCATAGCCAGCTCAGGCCGTAATGACCCAGGTCATGCAGGCCCAGCAAGCCCATCCCGAGCATGACGAACGGAAAAGCGCTGCCATCGTTCATCCCCGCCTCGGAGGTCAGCGTAAAGCGCAACTGGTCGCGGTCGCCGGGATGGCGGATCTGCACGTCGGTCGCCAGCACCGGGTCGGTAGGTGCCAAAATTGCGCCCAGTAGCACCCCTGCCCCCAGCGGCAAGCCCAGCACGTAATAGGCAAACGCCGCAATCAGCGCGACGGTAATGGCCACCGACACCGTGGCCAGCAGTATCGGCCTGCGCCAGCGAATGAAGCTGAACGGAACCGGCATTTTGACCCCGGCCGAAAACAGCGAAATCAATACCGCGGCCTCGGTCAGCACCTCCAGTAGCGCGGATTGCTTGAGCGGATTGAAATGAAACAGGTTGAACACGGTAGGCCCGACCAGCAGGCCGACCGCCAGATAAATGATGGCGGACGTAATCGGCAGGCGCTTGAGGACGGAAGACGTGAGGCCCATGACGAGCAACAGCGCGCCTATGAGCAGGAACCATTGGGGGCTAGTCATCGGTATGGTTTGAATGCATGAATAAAAATCAGATCCGACGCCGCCGGCGACAAAAGGCTGACAGTATCATTTAGTCGCCCCTGAAATATATCATAATTTATTATTATTATTTATGGGAGTACATAGCGACGCGGAATTTATCTGCCGTGTAAATATTAATCCCTGAGCCGCGCAACCACGGGGCATCGCAAGAGGAGCTCATTGAACGCGATACCCATTACGATTGGACTGTGATAAGGTGAGCGGAAAATGGGGGCTAGTGGGCTAATATTATATGCGAGAGCAACAACACAGGAGCGATCCGCCACCTGAAATCCTGATAGCAGGGGTGAAAAGCCACTCCCTGCGGATTTACAACAGAATTCTGGATGTCATCGTTGCCGCCTTGATCTTCGTCATGCTGCTCACCCTGGTGGGCGCCGTGATTGGTCTGGCCTTTGATTTCGTGACAGCTGCGAATGCCTCGCTCAGCACGATGTCCAATTCTCTGACTATTTCACA
This sequence comes from Sulfuriferula sp., assembly GCA_027311185.1. GTDB lineage: Bacteria > Pseudomonadota > Gammaproteobacteria > Burkholderiales > Sulfuriferulaceae > Sulfuriferula. The sequence continues at coordinate 3,142 of DAICZK010000083.1, read as the reverse complement.
CAAACTCGTGGACGGCAGCGTCCAGACTCTGGTTACCGATGTGCTCTCCGTCTTTGTGCTCATTGAATTATTTCACACTTTCACGGATTATCTGGAATTCCATCGCATCCGGTTGAGAGTGCTCGCCGAAGTCGGTATCTCTTTCGTTTTGCGGGATATCTTTATAGGTCTATACAACAACAACATGAACTGGACGCAAATCCTGGCGCTCTCCGGCTTGCTGGCCGTGCTCGTATCAGCCCGGTTTGCCGCTGTCCAGTTTCGCTCTCCGGACAATGACCGGGGATAGCGACTGCCTTCCCTCTCTCATCAACCGGAATAACCGACTCCGTTTTTATTGCAGTTTGTGCCTGATGAATGAGAATGGCGCGGTCACCATCCATTGCGCGCACGACCATGCCCACTCTGCGATCCTTGGCAACAGGTCGATAAATTATGAACTGACCGTTAATCGATCGAAGCGGGCGTTGCCGGCATGCGAGAACCAATCCCCAGAACTCTGCTCCTCGGAACTAGACCGTTGCATGCTCTTTTGGCCTCCCATTCCCCAGCCGTTGCCACAGTGCCTTGCCCACAAACAGGAAGAATACCGGACCACCCGCGATCAGGTAAAAATAGTAGGTAGTAAAACGCCACATCAGCAATACCGCGCCCAGCGTTGCATGGTCGAGCAGTGGCGAGAACAGCGCGGTAAAGCTCAATTCGACCCCGCCGCTGCCGCCGGGAAGCATCGTGAAGAGGCCCGCCGTAAAAGCCAGCATCTGGATGAGAATGGTATCCGCCCAGTAAACATCGCGATCCATCCCGACAAGAATCACGTACAGCACACTGTATCGCAGCACCCAGTGACCGAGGCAGCACAAAAATATCCCGAAAAGCCTCAAGCGGGAAAACCCCATAATCAGATGCAGCGCATGGCGAAAACGCAGCACGCCGCGGGTCAGAATACGCCTTTTCGCCGCAGAGACGCGCCGATTAAGAATGTGTCGGCCAATCCACAATAACACCGAGCGATAATGCCGCACCGCGGCCCAGGCCAACGACAACATGCCCAATATCAATCCCGCCAGCATCGCAATTTCCCAGCCGATATGCAACGGCGCCGGATGAACGAAAAACGCGAGCGTAACGACCAGCAGTACCATATTGAACACCAGCATGTCGATCATAATATCTGTCGCATACATCGCGGCGGCAGCAGTGCCGGATGCGCCATGCCGTTTCAGCAAGTAGACATAGGTGAGCAGGCCGCCGCTGCCGGAAGGCGTTGCGCTAATGGCGAATTCAGTAGCCATCACCGTGGCCAGTGAACGGCCATGTCGCATCGGCTTCCCGATCCCGCTCAACATCAGGCGCATGCGACCGGCATTGAAGTTCCAGCCGACAAAAATCATCGCCAGAACCACGCACAACGCGGACAGCGGAAATGCCGCCAAGCGATGGAACAACCCGCTGCCGCCATATACAAAGGCAATGCTCAAGCCCAGTACCAGTCCGACTGCGAAAAGCAAAAGAGATCGCCTCATGGGCTGTTGTAATTCATCGGCTACGCCCTTAAGTTTGTAGTTTTTTTCTGCACTAAACAGAGGGTTAGTTCATTTTTGGTTACCACCTAGACACCGTTTTGGTCGCTCAATGAAATTCATCATAGGCGTATATTGGTTAAACTATGTGGCAACAAGATTTGCATCCGGAAAACAACCAGTATCCTCAGACCGCCTCTGGCGCGAACCTGTAATAGCAACTTACGTCAAAGCGGTGCCTCATGATTTATTGAGTTTAAGACGACGCAGCCAACCGCATAAACCGAAGATCAGACCACCCGCACCCAAAGTCAAATTTTTTATGGTTTTAATAGACCTTTAATTGATTAGCCCGATCTTTTCATAAATTGGCGCGCGCCCTCGCTGTTCTGCATTATTAAAGTCACTATTAAAGTCGTAAATTATGAACCGCGTTTTATATGGGTTTCAAGTTTATCAATTTTAAACTCGAAGTTAGTACAAGTCGTAAATTCAAGTGTACATTTACTATGTCCATTTTACTACTTCGAATAAATGCCAATATCGACTCAATGCTGGAATTAATGCTTCACCTATCCAAAAGGTTTATGCGGATGTGCTTTCTTAACCACAATTTCGATGCCTAGACCAAGCTCACGCACCATCATCGATGGATCCCCCGGTGTCAGGATAGTTGTCGCTTCGGCTAAATTGGGTAAACTTAGGCCGGGGGCGAATTGAGCGAAAATGAAGCGGTATTCAGATGAGAAGAAGTCGGCGGTTTTGAAAAAATGGTTGCCGCCGATGAACATGACGGTAATGGAAGTTGCAAAACAGGAAGGCATTTCTGACGTGACGTTGTATGCTTGGCGCAAACAGGTCAGAGCGGAGGGAATGTCTGTGCCAGGAGCAGGAAAGGTGCCCGACGATTGGTCGGCGGAAGAGAAATTGGCGATGGTCATAGAGACGGCCGGGTTGAGCGAGATCGACATTGGCGCCTATTGCCGTGAAAAAGGTGTGTATGTTGAACAGGTGAAAGCCTGGCGACAGGCGGCCCTGGATGGTCAGCAGAAAGCGCAGGCCGCACGGCAAGCGGAACGGGGTCAGGCGCGACAGGATCAAAAGCGCATCAAGCAGTTGGAGCGCGAACTGCATCGCAAGGAACGAGCACTGGCGGAAGCCGTTAACGAAACACAATGCTGCAGATTGGGCTACAGCAGGGACGAACTGCTGTCCATGAAGATAATGGACATCGACAAAGCTCTCAACGCGGACATCCTAACGTTCATTGCAGTTGCAGCCACCCCTGATAATGAAAGACACTTCGGGTTGGAAGGTAACGGAAAGAGGTCGTGCAAAACTTTGGCGGCTCCACCCCGAAATCTAACGTGACCCGCCGAACTGACTCGTACCCCGGATTGCTTCCATAGAGAGCGCACGTTAAACAGGCCGTTGACGACTTGTTGTCTTCAGGCAGCTTCAGTTCGGCATCCGCCACCTTCCAGATCCGATTGTAAATCGAAAGGAGACGGGATGGAACTGACAACAATTTATCAACGTGTCATTGGGCTGGATATACATCAAGCGCAAATTACAGCTTGTGCGATGATCCAGCAGTCTGATGGAACAACGCTTGTTGA